>CAZGRF010000772.1:0-1955 GCA_964527825.1 uncultured Pirellulales bacterium | reverse complement strand
GCTCTGGTTTTCGGCAAGAAGTTCCTGGGGCCGGCGAACGAGGTGCTCCTGGCGGCAGCCCAGGCGACCGGTGCGTTCGTCTGTTTTTCGCTGGCCGCGTCTGCCATGTATGTGCTGAACGACATTGCGGACCGCCGGGCGGACAGCATCCACCCTGAGCGTCGCGACCGGCCGATTGCGGCCGGCCGTGTGACGGTCTCAGCGGCCTTGAGGATGGCCGCAGGCTGCGCCCTGCTGGCCCTGACAGGCAGCTACCTGCTCTCGCCCACGCTGGCTGCGATCATCATGGCGTACATGGTCCTGACCGTGCTGTATTCGCTCCGGCTCAAGCGCGTGATGATCCTGGACTGCGTCATTATCGCCGTGGGCTTCTGCCTGCGGGCTGTGGCCGGGGCGGTTGCGGTCGATGTGTTCATCTCGCCCTGGCTGGTCATCTGCACCTTTGCGCTGTGCCTGTTCCTGGCCTTCAGCAAGCGACGCGGGGAGATCGCGCAGCTCCAGGAAAACAGCGAGGCCTTTCGCAAGACCCTGGGCGAGTACACGCCGGAACTGCTGGCCCACATGCTCGATGTCAGCAGCGTGCTGGCGGTGGTGTGTTTCCTCCTCTACGCGATGGACGACCGTACCCGGGTTCTGTTCGGAACCAATCAGCTTGTCTATACGACGCCGGTGGTGCTCTATTGCATCTTCCGCTTCAGCGCGCTGACGCAGAAGGGGGTTTACTCCGACCCGGTGGGGTTGATCCTTCGTGACCGACCGTTTCAGGCTGGGATCGTCGTGTGGGCGGTTCTGTGCGTTGTCATCATCTACAGCAACGGTGTGGGGCTGCGCGCTGCGTGACGTCTGGCGGAGGCAGGGCAGGGGCAATGGCGAACGAGAGACTCCAGAAAGTGATGGCGGCGGCCGGCGTGGCCTCCCGGCGGGAGTGCGAGGAGCTGATCTTGGCGGGCGTCGTGCGGGTCAACGGCAAGGTGGTCGATGAGATTCCTGCGTTCGTGGACCCGCAGGTCGATGTGATAGTCGTCGATGGGAAACGCCTGCGTCCGGCGCAGCACGTGTACTTTCTGCTCAACAAGCCCAGGGGTGTCATTTGCACGAACCGTGATCCGCGAGGCCGCAGGAAGGCGATCGATCTGATTCCATGCTCCGAGCGGATCTTCTGCATCGGGCGGCTTGACGCGGACACCACCGGGATGATCGTGCTGACCAACGATACCGAGTTGACTAATCAGTTGACGCATCCCAGGTACAAGGTGCCCAAGACCTATCTGGCCAAGGTCAAAGGCCATGCGGATGCCCAGATGGTTCAGAGGCTCAAACGGGGCATCTGGCTGGCTGAGGGCAAGACAGGAAAGGCTGCAGTGAAGGTCCTCAAAGCCGGTCGCGATGAGTCGTTGGTCGCGATCACGATCTGTCAGGGTCTGAATCGACAGATCCGTCGCATGTTGGCCCGCGTTGGCATCCCCGTCAAAGCCCTCAAGAGAACCCGTATCGGGGGCGTGGTGTTGGGCGACCTTGGCTCGGGCAGGCACAGGCTGCTTTCGAAGACGGAGGTGGCCCTGCTGAGCCGGGGCGCGCGCGACTGAGCCTTGGCACCCTGGCGCGAGCATAACCCTGCTGTTGCTTGCTGGGAAAACTCCCCGTTCTTGGCACAGGCCAAGTAGTTTATCGGGCTGCTGCGTAGGGGGCCTTCAGTTCCCATTTCGCGTCTGACAATGGTAGGTATACGGGTCGACGGTACAGCCAACATCTGTCTGCGCAAGCGGCGAGACGTCCATATCTCCTGCGGAAAGCGTCACTTGTGCGATTCAATCGGTCGTCCTCCGGTGGCAGGGCAGATGGGTACGGTGGCGAGGGAAGCTGCATGCACCGGTGAAGTTGTTGCCTTGGATGGTCGTTATATGGTATGAATAGGCTTTCGCCCGGCATAGATACCGAACTGCAAGAAGGAGCAA
>CAZGRF010000771.1:0-1957 GCA_964527825.1 uncultured Pirellulales bacterium | reverse complement strand
CGACTTGGTCTGCATCACCGTCGGCTGGCAATCTCGCTTCAAGGCCGTCTGCGATTTCGTCGCTCAACTGCCCCGCGAGGTGACGACCATCGTGGGAGGCTACAACGCGACCCTCGAAGTCGAGTACGTACTTGAGCATTGTCCCAACGTCGATATGGTCGTGCGCGGCGAGGGTGAGGAAATCATCAAACAGATCGTCAGGGGCGTCCCGCACGAGGACATCCGCGGGCTTTCCTGGCGGCGCAACGGCGAAATCGTCCACAACGCCAACCAGGTCCTGCCCGACTTGGCCGATATCGCGTATCCCAACCGATCGCTAAGAACGCACGACTACTACTGGTCTCAGCACGGCGTGCGACTCAGCCGGCACACGTTCGACACGGTGTTGACGACGAGGGGATGCCCATTCAAATGCAAGTTTTGCACGTTCAGCCTCAATCCGCTGGGACAGAAGAGGGAATACACGGAGCGACCGATCGAATCGGTCATTGAGGAACTCAAGACGGTCACGGCCGATATTGTGCTCTTCAGTGACGACAACATGTTCACGAACCTCAAGCGGGTCGAGCAACTGTGCGACCTGATCATCGAGAACAAGATTCAGAAAACATTCGTGGTCCAGGCCCGAATCGACGTGGCCAAGCATCGCCGGCTTCTCGACAAGGCGTGGCAGGCGGGATTCAAAGTCTTCCTGCTGGGAGTCGAGTCGCCGCACGATCGCATCCTGGAGCAGCTCCAGAAGGGTATCACCCAACAGGGAATCCGGGAAGCCTTCGCGATCCTGAGCCAATACGGCTTCTTTCTGCACGGGTACTTCATCTACGGCAACATCGGCGAGACCGAAGAAGAAATGCTCTACATCGCCACGTTCGCCAAGGAACTCAAGCTGGATTCCATCAGCTTTCACAAGCTCCGCATCGAGAAATTCTCACCGCTGAAGGAGGTGGTGGAGGCCACGCCGGGCTACCATTACGAACGGATCGGCGGTCCGGTCTATTCGGACCAGTATGGACTTAAGGAGCTCAAGGAAATCCGCAACCGCATCCGGGCCCGGTTCTACGATGCCGGACAGCTTATCCATATCGCCAAGAAGGGCCGGCGCCTCGGCCTGGTCAGTGGGCGCGACGCCGCCGGTTTGGTGCTCAAGCTGCCGTTCCTGGCACACAGCCTGCTCAGAAGGCATGCCGAGAAGAAGAGCAGGAGGAGACGCCACGCCGTCGCCATGCACCCGCCGGTGCGCAGCAACCAGCCCAGAGCCACCGTTTGACCGTTCCGGCAGGGATTCTCGCGAGGCTGCGGCGCCAACATGCAAGGCGACGTGACCCATTGCCATTCTCTTGCCGGTGTTTAGGGCTTGGGTTCTTGGGGTGAGCCTTCGAGTATCGGCTTGATGTTCCGCTCGATTTCCGCGCATTCCTTTTCCGTGAGCCCCATGACGCGTCTGTCGACATGCCTCTGGTTCCGAGACGTCAATTCCTCTCCGCGAGCCTTGATACGCTGAACGAAGAAATCCAATTCGAACACAGCGTTGGCGTAGGTATTCCACGGCTGGCAGTGCTCGGTGAGCTTCCCGGACGCGGCCACCAAGGCACTAACCACGGTGTCTCGCACACCAGCCGGCTTGTCTACCATCGTGTGTCTCAGCCTGCGCAGCAAACCGTCGACCGCAAGCGGATGGCTACATATCACCTTCGGCACGACCTCCTTCCTCGTCCACCACCGGCCCAACAAGCCCATCTTGGCGTTGATGAGCCTCATCTCTTTCTCGTGCGTCTTCCTCATATTCGCGGCCTCGATGAACCGATCGCCCCAACCGCCGTCGGCGAGTTGATTCAGAGACTTTCGCCATCTCTGCAAGGCATACGAAGCGTTATCACCGGTGTGACGCGTCAACGCCTACGCTGCCGCCAGTCTACACGTCTCGTCGAGCGCATCATCATTGAGACACGCAATCAGG
>CAZGRF010000770.1:0-1959 GCA_964527825.1 uncultured Pirellulales bacterium | reverse complement strand
GAAACGCTGGCGCGCTTGCCGCATCGCTATCGCACGATCCTGGAGGCGAAGTACCTCAGGCAACTGACGCTGGCCGAGATCGCACGGGCCGACGGGCAGAGTGTTGAAGCGGTCGAGTCCCTGTTGCGGAGGGCACGGGACCGATTCGCAGAAGTCTACGAAAGACAGGGTGAATGACGTTGCCTGGTCACATGGGAGTGGTCCAATGAACGACCGAGATGTGGACAAGTTGCTTGAGCAAGCCCTGTCGGGCGACAGGGCACACGAAGTGCTTCGACAGCGGGTCCTGCGGGACTCCACGGCGGCCCTGCGTGCAGGCCGAGCCCGACGCCTTCGCTGGCGTGCTCCCAGCCTGTCGGCTGCTGCGGTCCTTATTGCGGCGGTGTCGTTCCTGGCAGGGCGTGGGTCTACGCCGCGGGCGGCCCACGAGCCGGCCACGGTCGTCACGAAGACGACGGACGATGCGCTGACCGTCAATGTCCCCAGCGAGCTGGTCGCCTGGCTGGAGGCGGCGCGGTTCTTCAAGCAACTGGGCATGGAGCAGCGCGTGGCTCTGGCCTACGAGCGTGCGGGCCGGTTGCTGCCGCAGGACGTGCCGTTGGCCGGAAGCACCGCCGGAGGAGGCAATGTGTATGCGGTGGCTCGCTCTGTCATTCCGAGCGGAGCGAAGCGGAGTCGAGGAATCTGGCCCAGCGCATGCCAGGTGCCCCGTTCGCAGCCAGATTTCTCCGCTACGGCCCGGCTGCGCCGTGCCTCCGGTCGCAATGACATGAGACCGGACGGAACCGGCAGCGACTCCGGGGCACCTGCGAGAATAACCACTTCCATTTTGGCGCATTCCTTTGGAGATTAGACTTATGGAGACTGAACGCAAGAGAGTGTCGACAATCCTGATGTGTGCAGGTCTGGTCCTGCTTGCGTCGTCCTTGGGCCTGGCCCAGGAGAAGGCAGGCAGTGTGCTCAGCCGCCTCCAGACGATTGAGGACCCGGAATTGGGCGAGCTGATCCGCGTGGCGATCGACAACTACCGACGCCTCTATACCAGCGGTTCGGGTTCGGACGAAGAACTCAAGATTGTCCGAGACGTGACCGAAGCCTACGCCAGAATTACCCTCTTGGATCGTCAGATTGAAGAGACAAAGCGACACATCGGAGAGACTGCGGGCGAGGTCCACCAGGAGATGATTCTCGCCGGAGCAGAGTTGGAGTCGAAGCGTACGATGGAACTGGCTAGCTTGCGCCAGGTCATGCGCATCATTCCGACGCATGCCTTCGGTCGCCGGCCGGTCGACCAACTGAAGGTCTGGCTCGTTCTCGACGTACTCGATGACAAGACGGTTGCCGTCTACGAAGGCCGCCAGCCATTCAGAGAGAGCGACCCGGCCTACTCGCTGGTCGGGGTGATGTCCTTCCGCAAGGCCCGCGACTATGTCGCCAAGCAACTGGACGAGGCCGGTCGCCTGCCTATCCGTGTTGACATTCAGCGGACCGCCGCTGGAATTGGCTCATCGAACGACATTGAGAAGGAAGTCACCGTCCTGATACGCGCGGCCAGTCTCGAGATGCAGGCTGAGGTTCACCTTGACAACGGTACGTGGCGGTCGCCTGGGCTTGAGCTCTTCGCGCTCAACGACCAAGTAGGGACCGGGCGTCAGGTCCGTGACGGACTTCCCTACTTGATGGGGACTATCGAGCCCAACGATCTCGGCGGATACGTCGAGCAATGGCTTTCCCAGCCGAAGCACTTGCCGGCTACGCTTGAGTTGGACTATGACCCGGCGAGCGCGGCCACGATGGACCGCCTGGCCCAGACCGTAGCCACGACGGCCCAACGGCTGGGGATCGCCCAATTGGTGAAGGTGAAACGGACCCTCCACCCACCCGACCTGCGGACACAATACTTGGGCCAGTGGGAAGCCTCCGTGGACGGCGAAGCTGTCCGAGTGGCTATTGAGCATC
>CAZGRF010000769.1:0-1962 GCA_964527825.1 uncultured Pirellulales bacterium | reverse complement strand
CGAATCGATTGCCCCACGGGATCTTCATTGGCGAAATACGCTCGCATGAGGGCTTCATTGATGATAACGACTCCAGGCTGCGACGGGGTGTCGGTTCTCTCGAAGGTCCGGCCCCGCCATAGCGGGATGTCCATGGTCCGGAAGAAGGCTTCGCTGACATTGAGCAGATCGGCCTGAAGGTGCTGATCTGTCTGCTGTACGCGTCCGGGAATAGAGAAGGCGCTGCTTGCGCGGCGTCCTGCCAGCAGACTGTCGCTGGAGAGGGCAACGCTCCTGACACCGGGAAGGCTTGCGATCTTGGCTTCGACCTGATCATAGAACCGAACGGAGTTTGCGTCTTCGTATCCGGCTTGACCGGGATTCAAACCAAAGACCTGGACCTTGTCGGTTCGGAATCCGAGATCAGTCCGGTACAGGTTGATCAACGTCTGCAGCAACAGGCCGGTGCTCACCACTAACAGAACTGACAGGCTCACCTGGGCCGCCACCAGGACCTTACCCAATCGCAGGCCAGGGACACCCAGTATCTTCTGACTCTTGAGCCCCGAGCATAGATCCACCCGCGTGACACGCAGGGCGGGGAGCAGACCGAAGAAGAGAGACGTCGCCATCGTGGCACTCAAGGTGAACAGCAACACGCGCAGATCGATGCTCACATCGAGATGGAAGTTGTCGAGGCTGGCGGGGAAAAGGCCTAACACGGCAGCTTTGATCCAGATTGCTGCAAGCAGCCCGAGCACGGCTCCGGCCGCGGATAGGACCAGGCTCTCGGTGAGCAACTGGCGGATTAGACGCCCGCGTCTTGCACCCAGGGCCGCCCGCACGGTCAATTCCTGTCGGCGCGCTGCTCCCCGGGCCAGCAGCAGTCCCGCCAGATTGGCACAGGCAATCATCAAGACCAAACCCACGGCGCCCATCAAGACGGCGAGCCCGAAGGCCATTTGCTTGCGGATACCCAATAACCCGCGGCTGCCGTCGACCAGAAGAATCTGTGGGTCCTCCATCTGCGTTCCCTGTCCCGGCATACGCAGGGTTTGTAGAAAGAGTCCCTTCATGGCGGCGCAGATTCGGGTCTCGTCGGCCTTGGGTTGCCGACGAATCATAATACTGGCCCACCAGTGATCCCGCGCATCCGTATGATACCCGGGAGATAGCACGGGCTGAGCCGACATCGGCACATAGATCTGGGCCATGTCACCAACTTGGGGGCCGCAGTACGTGCGGGGCATGACCCCAACAATGGTGAACTGATGCTTGTTGATGGTCATCATCTGACCGATGACGTCAGGCTTGAGATCGTACTCCCTCTCCCACCAGCGATAGGTGATCACGGCTACGGGTTCCGCCTGTGACGACTCATCGCGGGGTCGGAGCGTGCGACCGATCAAGGCTTGGGCTCCATACCCGTCGAAGAAATTGCCTGAGACCATCAGGGCATCCATGGTGGCGGCTCCTTTCGGGCCGACGACGGTCAGGCCGGACAGCCCGCAAAAGGAGAATACATCAGAGCACCCTTCCACCTTCTCTTTGAAGTCACGATACACCGGATAAGGGAAGGACCCCGAGACCGTGGCACCGGAGCGATCTCTCATGGCGTCGCCGGCTCCTCCTGAATAGTGGGAGAGTTGCGTATGGTAGCCGCTCCAGTTCACCACCCGCAAGGCATGCGGGTCCCGCACGGGCAACGACCGCATCCACACCGCATTGAGCAGACTGAAGATCGCCGTATTGACCCCAATACCCAGAGCCAGCGATATGATTGCGACCGTCGCGAAGCCAGGGGACTTGCAGATCTGGCGAATGCCGTATTTTATGTCGTTGATTAGATTACTCATTTCATTCGTTCCTGGTTTACAATTCCTCACTAATAATCAATTCCCATTAACTGTTAACTCGTTACAAGTTTCACTCATAACGAAGTGCCTCCATCGGATCGACTTTGGCCGCTCTACGTGCCGGTAT
>CAZGRF010000768.1:0-1970 GCA_964527825.1 uncultured Pirellulales bacterium | reverse complement strand
TCAAGCACATCAAGGAGACAGCCTATCTCGAAGGTGACTTCATTCTGCGCAGCGGCAAGCGCAGCAAGTACTACCACGACAAGTACCTCTTCGAGACCTGCCCCGATATACTCAAGGCCCTCGGCGCCGAGTTCGCCAAGCACCTGACCGACGATGTCACACTGATTGCCGGCGCCGAACTCGGCGGCGTGGCGCTGGCAGCCGCGACGGCGATGGAAACGGACAAGAACTGGGTCATCATCCGCAACAGCAAGAAAGGCTACGGCACCGGCAAGATGGTCGAGGGCGTCCTCAAGCAAGGCGACGTCGTGCTGCTCGTCGAGGATATCGCCACCACGGGCGGTCAAGTTCTCGAAGCAGCCAAGGTGATCGCCGAGGCGGGGGCCACCGTCAAGAAGATCGTCGCCGTTATCGACCGCAGGCAAGGCGCCGGTGAGAACATCACCGCCGCTGGCCATGTTTTCGAGTCCATCCTGACGAAAGACGATCTGGGCATTGTTGATTGATTACTGACGATTGATAACTAGCTGGCGCAGGTACGAGGATGATTGTCGGCATTCCAAAAGAAGTGAAGAAGGACGAGTACCGCGTGGCGCTGCTACCGGTCGGGGCTGAACTGCTGACCAAAGATGGACACACGGTCCTGCTCGAAAAGGAGGCGGGCGCAAGTAGCGGCTTTGCCGACCAAGTGTACACCTCTGCCGGCGCGACAATGGTGGAAACAGCCGAAGAGATCTACGCCCAAGCCGAGATGATCGTCAAAGTCAAGGAGCCCCAGCCCGAGGAAATCGCCCGGCTGGGCGAGGGGCAGATCGCGTTCTGCTATTTCCACTTCGCCGCCTCACGCGAGCTGACGAGGGCGTGTCTGAAAGCCGGAATCACCGCGGTGGCCTACGAGACCCTGCGTGACGCGCACGGCCGGCTGCCCCTGCTGACGCCGATGAGCGAGATCGCCGGCCGCATGTCGATCCAGGAAGGCGCCAAGTACCT
Organism: uncultured Pirellulales bacterium; assembly: GCA_964527825.1. Lineage (GTDB taxonomy): Bacteria > Planctomycetota > Phycisphaerae > Sedimentisphaerales > Anaerobacaceae > JAFGLV01. Next base: position 980 of record CAZGRF010000768.1, on the reverse strand, counting down.
CGAACGACCCATGATGGGACAAGGCATCCTCCTGGGCGGCGTCCCGGGCGTCGCGCCGGCTAATGTCCTCGTGCTGGGCGGCGGGGTCGTCGGCACCAACGCCGCCCGCATGGCGGCCGGGCTCGCGGCCAATGTCACCATCATGGACATCAACCTCGACCGCCTGCGCTATCTCGACGAGGTCATGCCCGCCAACGTGACGACCATCTACAGCGATCCGTACACCGTGGAGAACTACGCGGTCCGGGCCGATCTGGTCATCGGGGCCGTCCTCATTCCCGGCGACCGCGCCCCGGTCCTTATCAACCGCGCGCTCGTGACGAAGATGAAGCCCGGCAGCGTCATCGTCGACGTCTGCATTGACCAGGGCGGCTGCACCGAAACGTCTCGTCCCACGACGCACAGCGATCCGATCTACCTCGTGGACGCCGTGGTCCATTACGGCGTGACCAACATCCCCGGCGCCGTCAGCCGTACATCGAGCGTGGCCTTGTGCAACGCAACGCTGCCGTACGTCCGCCAGCTCGCCGCCTTGGGCGTGGAGGCTTTCACCGCCATCGACCCGGGCCGTGCCACCGCCGTCAACATGCAACACCACCGCCTCACGAATAATGCCGTCGCCCACGCTCTGGGCAACCTGGACAAGTAGCACAGATTGTGATTGATTCACGCGCCCCGTCCTGTCATCCTGAACGAAGTGAAGGATCTGGGCCGCGACCAGGAAACCACTATTTCGGGGGAAGATGGACCCTTCCAGAAGGCAATTCGCGGTGTGTGTCAAAAGTGCCGACTACGCGGCGTCGTTGATCGTGCGGAGGATCTACGAGGTCATCCCCGATGAAAAAGCGGCGAAAGATGACTTCCTGCGCGTGATCGACGAAAGCGGCGAGGACTATCTGTACCACCGCAGCCACTTCGTCCTCGTGGACTTTCCCGCCGAAGTCGAGCACGCATTAACGGCCGCCTGACGAGACGTGCGG
>CAZGRF010000767.1:0-1975 GCA_964527825.1 uncultured Pirellulales bacterium | reverse complement strand
CTACTGCTGCGTCCACGCTGCCTTCACCCTCCGCGACGAGGGCTACGAGTCGATCATGATCAACTGCAACCCCGAGACGGTCAGCACCGACTACGACACTTCGGACAAGCTGTACTTCGAGCCGCTGACGGTCGAGGACGTGCTGAGTATCTACGAGAAGGAGAAGCCCGAGGGGGTGATCGTCCAATTCGGCGGCCAGACGCCGTTGAACATCGCCACCGAGCTTAGTCAGGCAGGCGTTCGCATTATCGGGACGTCGCCGGAGACGATCGACTTAGCCGAGGACCGCGACCGCTTCCGGGCCGTCATGCGCAAGCTCGGCATTCCACAACCCGACTCCGGGATGGCCAGCAGCATCGAAGAGGCATTGAAGATCGCCGAGGAGATCGGCTATCCGCTGATGGTGCGACCCTCCTACGTCCTTGGCGGGCGCGCGATGGAAGTCATCCACGATGAGGAAATGCTGCGACACTACGTCGCTGTGGCGGTGGAGGTCTCGCCGGAACGGCCCATTCTCATCGACAAGTTCCTGGAAGACGCCATCGAAGCGGAGGCGGACGCGATTGCGGACGGGACCGACGCCTTCGTGCCCGCCGTCATGGAGCACATCGAGTTGGCCGGCATCCATTCGGGCGATTCGGCCTGCGTCATCCCTCCCGTGAGCATTCCCAGAAAGCATATCGATACGATTTGCGAATACACGAAGAAGATCGCCACCGCGCTGAACGTCGTCGGACTCATGAACATCCAATACGCGATCGCCCATGACACTGTCTACATCCTCGAAGCCAATCCGCGGGCATCGCGAACGGTCCCGTTGGTCTCGAAGGTCTGCAGTATCTCCATGGCGCGCCTCGCCGTCCAGTGCATGCTGGGCAGGAAACTCTCGGAGTTAGACGTTCACCAGCGTAGGATCCCGCATTTCGGCGTCAAGGAGGCGGTATTCCCGTTCAACATGTTTCCCGAGGTCGATCCGCTCCTGGGCCCGGAGATGCGCTCGACGGGCGAGGTGCTGGGTCTGGCGGGCTCGTACGGGCTGGCCTTCTACAAATCCCAGCAAGCCGCCAAGCAGGAGTTGCCGCTGGCCGGAACCGTGTTGATCACGGTCACCGATGACGATAAGAAGGCTGCTCTGAAGGTGGCGAAGGAGTTCGACAAGCTCGGGTTCAAGATCAAAGCAACCGAAGGAACATGCAAGCACCTCACCGCCGGTGGGGTGAAGGCCGAACCGATACTCAAGATGCACGAAGGTCGACCGAACATCGTCGATGCGATCAAGAACGGCGAGATTCAACTTGTCATCAACACGCCCACCGGCAAGATGAGCAAGCACGACGATTCCTATATCCGCAAGAACGCGATCAAGTACAAGATCCCGTACATCACGACGACGGCGGCGGCCGCCGCCGCGGTGAAGGGCATCGCGGAGGCACGCCGGGGCGCCGCCCCCGTGAGGTCGCTGCAGAGCTACCACGCCGGAATCAAGTGACCTCGGCTGGGGATGACAAGACCAATCGAGCGGCACGAGCCCCCTCGAACCACTTCTTCCGGCCCTCAGGCACATGGCGGAGCGACTTCTCCGGGAACTATGGTCTGCGATTTCGCGCGCAATCGCTGGTCGTCCGATGCGACTCGGAACCACAACCGGCAGGGCTTTTGAGAGAATTCCGCCACCGCCGGGAGGATTACTCTCTAAACTCGCGGTTGACATGCGTCGATGATTCTGGTAAACAGGGATTCGTGCAGATTGAATTGGATTGTGCGCAAATGAACGCAACGGAAAGCAGACAACTCGGGGCAATGATAGCGGGCACAGCGGCGCGGGCTTGGCGTACCTCCCTGTCCGGCAGCAGCAGCATCATAATTGTCGGAGGCCTATTGAAGCTGCCCTGAGAGCGCCTAGAACCGGGTAAACCCAATAGCCTTCCAGAGCAGCAAACTCCGGAAGGCTTTTTTGTTGGAGTGGAAACGATGC
>CAZGRF010000766.1:0-1983 GCA_964527825.1 uncultured Pirellulales bacterium | reverse complement strand
GTCAGAGCCACTCGGGGGTGAATACGAGGGCCGCTGCGGCCTTGATCTTTGCCTGCTTTAACAGTAGGAGCGCTTCGTTGGCTTGACTGGGCGCAAATTCCTCGACGGTCGGGGCAATGCCTATCCGAGCCGCCAGTGGCAGAAACTCGGCCCCGTCGCGTCGGGTCACGTTGGCGACGCTCTTGATCTCCTTCTCGTCCCAGAGGTACTCCTCGTAGGCCAGTGCCGGGATGGGCGTCGTCTTGCGGATGGCATTGATGACGAGCCGCCCGCCCCGGTTGAGGATCGCAAGGGCATCGCGCACGGCCTCGCCGACCGGGGTGAAGTCGATCGCTCTGTCCACTTTGGCCGGTGGTTTGTCGCCGGTGGTGCCGGTCCAGGCCGCGCCGAGTTTGCGCGCGAGGGCCTGGTGCTGCGGACTTCGCGTGAAAACGAACACGTCGCCGGCCGGGAACTGGTGCTTGACGATTTGGATGACGATGTGTGCGGAGGCCCCGAAGCCGAACAGGCCGATGGTCTGGCCGTCGGTGATATCGGCCAGGCGCACGGCGCGGTAGCCGATGACGCCGGCGCAGAGCAGCGGGGCGGCCTGACTATCGGAAAAGACCGGCGGGACCGGGTGGGCGAAGTCTTGGCCGACGACCATGTACTCGGCGTAGCCGCCGGGAGCGTCCTTGCCGGTCCAGCGGGCCTGCTCGCAGAGGTTCTCGCGCCCGCTCCGGCAGAAGCTGCACGTGCCGCAACTGGAGAACAGCCACGTCACCCCGACGCGGTCCCCAGTCTGGAACCTCGCTGCGGACGGACCTCGCGCGGCGACCGTTCCCACGACCTGATGGCCCAAAACGATAGGCAAGGTGCTCGGCGGGAGCCGGCCTTCGATCTCGTCGAGGTCCGTATGGCAGAGCCCGCAGACGGAGACCTTCAGCAGTATCTCGTCCGGCCCCGGCGTCGGCGTCGGCAGTTCAACCTCCCGCAGCGGCTTGTCCTCTATCGGTGCGATCCTGGGCAGGACGATGGCTTTCATCAGGCGGTCTCTTGCTTGAGCTGCCGCGCGAACACGTCGTAGCTGTCTTTGCCGTACAAGCAGAACACAATGCGTTCCAGACCCGTGTCGCCGCGAAGGTAGTCGATGGTGGTTCGCAGCATGATCTCCGCGCAGCGGCCGATGGGAAAGCCGAAGATACCGGTGCTGATGGCCGGGAAGGCGATGCTCTTGAGCTTGTTCTCGTCCGCGACCTTGAGCGAATTCAGCGTGGCGTTCTTGAGTTTGGTCTCCTCGTCCCCTTCGCCCAAGCGAGGCCCGACGGCGTGGATGACGTGCTTGGCCTTCAGCTCGCCTCCGGTCGTAATGACCGCGCCGCCGACGAAGGTCCCGCCGATAGCGTTGCACTCGGCCTGGATGCGCGGCCCGCCTTTGCGCCGAATCGCCCCGGCCACGCCGCCCCCCATAACCAGTTGGGCGTTGGCCGCATTGACGATGGCATCGACATCCATCTCCGTAATATCCCCCTCCACCAGCTCCAAACTCCGCTGCCCAATCTCAACCTTCATAGTTCCAGCCTTCCAAAACAGTGCTAGCCGACTCCAGCGTCTGCCGGGCCCGTTCCAGTCGATATCCCACCAGCGTTTGTCTCTCCGGCGTCACAGCAGCACTCCTTCTCGGTCGACGTTTTCGTGGAACGGCATGGCCCGGCACAGGGCCGAACTCCAGAGATCGCGATTGTAGACGCTCAACGTCAGCACGGCCCCGTCCTCTTGCAGCGGGAAGGTGCTTGAAATCAGCCGCTTGTGCGTCGCCTCTCGCCCTTGACCCGTACAGGATGACATCGGCCTCCGGGACCACGGCCCGAATGGCCTGTTTGCATCGCTGCAGCAGGTCGGTGTCCGCCGCCCGCATGTGCCAAGACTCATAAGGTATCATGCTGCGTTATCCCATCAGGTCTTACCGACAGTCTTGCCCATATACGCGTCTATGATAGCAGA
>CAZGRF010000765.1:0-1984 GCA_964527825.1 uncultured Pirellulales bacterium | reverse complement strand
TCTCCATCATCCCTACTTCCACCCGCAACCCCCTCAGAAATGGGCTATCGCGAGTCTCCCATCCGTTGAGGTTTGACATTTGCCCTCGGATGGGCGATACTTCCTGTTGCGGCTACGGTTATAGGGAACTCAACCGTGGCCTTCAGAGTCCATCCGACGGGCGTTTTCGAAGGGCGAAAGCCATGATTACGAAGCTGAGAGTCAAGAACTTCAAAGCGCTGCGAGACGTCGAAATCGCACTGACCCCGATCCACGTCCTGATCGGCCCCAACGATTCCGGCAAAACCAGTATCCTCGACGCCCTCGCCGCCCTCTGTCGCAGTGTAGACCATCTTTTGGGGCATACCTTTCTCGGCTCGTGGAAAGGCACGGAACTCGTCTGGGCAGGTAGCACCAGCCTTCCGGTGGGCCTCCATGCGGAGTTTGGGGAGGGGGCCGTTGAAGGCTACGGCATCAGTATCCTGTTCGGGACACACCGCGGGAACATCTCGGTGGAAGGCGAATATGTTGTTGAGGAAGGGAGCCACATCAAATTGCGCGAAATAAAGGTGGTACCGAAGCGGACAGCAGTCAGACATCAGTTGGACGGGGCACCCGACGCCGAGTATAGCTATGAACTTGGCATTGTCCAGGAGTTGCTGGGTAACGTCCACTACTATCGCTGGAGTCCTCGATTCCTGGCGCTACCGGTGGCGCCGGATGCCGAGCGGCGATTCAGGATGGAATCCAATGGCTTTGGCTTAGCCTTGTGCCTCGACGAGATATTGAGCTATGACCGCGATCGGTTCATTCAGTTGGAGAATCGTTTCAAGCAAGTCTTTCCTCATATCAAGTCAATCAAGCTGCAACAGGAACCGGCCTACCGTGCCCCGGTAGACAACCCGGAACGCGTGACGATCCTGCAGAAGGCTGACGGCAAGGGACTGTATTTCCAGTTGAAGGAAGGTGGGCAGTTGATCCCGGCCTCGCAGGCTTCGGATGGGACGCTGCTGGTGCTGGCCTATCTGGCCATTCTCTATCTGCCGCAGCCGCCGAGACTACTGCTGGTGGAGGAGCCGGAGAACGGGATTCATCCTAAGCGGCTGCGCGATATTTTGACAATCCTGCGCGAGCTGATTCAGGAGCAGTCGCATACGCAAATTGTGCTGACGACACATTCGCCCTATGTGGTGGACCTGTTCGAGCCGGAAGAGGTCACGCTGTGCACCAAGCTCGATACCGGCGAAGTCAAGACCACTCGCCTGTCTGACAGCCCCGCCGTGAGGCAACAGCTCGATGTCTTCACCCTGGGTGAGGTCTGGACCTCGGAAGGCGATGACGCGATTGCGGAGCCTGAGAATCGGGTGGGGGGAGCGAAGGAATGAGGGTCCTGGTCGTATCGGAGGGCAAGCACGAGCAGGCCGGTGCGTTGGATAACCTTCTCAAGAAACTCGGAGCCGAGCGCGCCACACTCGATTTCGGCCGCGTATCGGACAACAGGATACACGCCGTTCATGGCAAAGGACGAGGGTATTTCAAGCGAGCCTTGCGCTGGTTGAAGGAGGCACAGAAGCGCGGCGCCGATGCGCTGATATTGCTGATCGACGAAGATGGGCAGCGGGAGAGAACCACGCAGATCAGCGAGGCGCAGAACTACAGCCGCTTGCCATTGCGACGCGCCTTCGGCGTGGCCATCTGGAGCTTCGACGCCTGGATGCTGGCTGATGAGAAAACGCTGACGACTGTGCTCGGCTGTAAAATCGACAGACAGCCTGACCCGGAGAGTATCCGCGATCCGAAACGGCGGTGCGCGCAGTTGCTCGACCGCAGTCCCAATCGCATGAGCCAGAGCGAGATGTACGCGCGACTATCTGAGCGGCTTGACATCGACATCTTGTGCGAGCGATGCCAGAGGGGATTCAAACCGTTCGCGACCAATGTCAGAGGGGTATTCGGGCAGGAACGTTAACGGGTTTCGCTCTTCTGATGCTGACCCCATCCCGTG
>CAZGRF010000764.1:0-1989 GCA_964527825.1 uncultured Pirellulales bacterium | reverse complement strand
GGTCAGCATGTTCTTGCTCAAGGCGAACAGCTTGCGGTGCTATTGCCGGGTCGAGATGAGGTCGCCCTGAAGGATCAGGTCGGTCATGGCCTTGACGTCGGCCGGGACGATGTTGGCCACGACGCTAATGACACCTTTGCCGCCGACCGAGGCCAGGGGCAGGGTCAGAGAGTCGTCGCCGGAGATGATCGTGATATCACAGCGCATGGCGATCTCGGACGCTTGATCGAGGCTGCCCGTGGCTTCCTTGATCGCCACGATATTGTCCAGCTCGGCCAGGCGCGCAATGGTCTCCGGCGTCATGCCGGCCCCGCAGCGGCCCGGAATGTTGTACAGCACGATAGGCAGATCCACCTCTTCGGCAATGGCTTTGAAGTGTTGGTAGAAGCCTTCCTGGGTTGGCTTGTTGTAGTACGGGCATACCTGCAAGGTGGCGTCGGCACCGACCTTTTTCGCGTAGGCCGTCAATTCGATCGCCTCGGCAGTGCTGTTCGAGCCGGCCCCGGGGATGACGGGGACGCTGCCGCCGGCGCCTTTGACGACACGCTCCATGACGTGCTTGTGCTCCTCGTGGCTGAGAGTGGGCGACTCGCCGGTCGTGCCCACGGGCACAATGGCGTCAATGCCATTCTCAAGCTGGAATTCGATCAGCTCGTCCAGAGTCTCGAAGTCGATCTCGCCTTCCTGAAAAGGCGTGACCAATGCCACCATGGCCCCTGTGAACATTGTCCTTCTCCTGAAAATGCACCGTGCTCCTGAAGGACCCCTATGGGAGAGATAAGTCCTACCGGCCCTATGGGACCTACGCTTCTACGTGTTGCACTTGCTGATTAGCTCGATCATCTGGCGCGTTGCCTGCCGCATACCGACGAGCACGGCGCGGGCGATGATGCTATGCCCAATGTTGAACTCGCACAAGCCCTCGATGCGCGCGACCCGCGCGATATTTCGGTACGTCAACCCATGTCCGGCGTGAACGATGAGCTTGTGCTCAGCCGCCAGGTCTCTGCCACCCTCCAATTCGAGCAGCCGCTTTTGGGCGGCTTTGTCCGTCTTGGCGTTAGCATACATTCCTGTGTGCAACTCAACGGCATCGCACCCGGTTTCGGCCGACGTGACAATCTGGTCGGCTTGCGCCACGATGAACGTGCTGACCAAGATACCTTTCTTGTGCATCCGCCGGACGACCTGGGCGAGTCGCCGCTGATAGCGGGCGCAGTCCAGGCCGCCTTCGGTGGTCAGCTCGGCGCGATTCTCAGGGACCAACGTCACCTGATCGGGCCTGATCTGCTCGGCAATCTTGACAATCGGCTCGGCCATACACATCTCGAGGTTGAACTTGCAGGTGACCGTCTCTTTGAGCACGCGGACGTCGCGGTCACAGATGTGCCGGCGATCCTGTCGCAGATGCACGGTGATGCCGTTGGCCCCGGCCAACTCGCACTCGACGGCGGCCCAGACGGGGTCCGGCTCGTCCGCGCGGCGTGCCTGCCGGACAGTTGCCACGTGATCGATGTTGACGTTAAGGACGGCCATAGCTCTACCCTTGCACTGACGGCTGAATTTTACCAATGAAATGGTGTACATCAAGCGGATTACCGCATAAAATGCCCGCCGCTGCGAAGGCCCGGCAATCAGTCTATAAGGGGCAGTTCGAGCAGGGAGTGGTGCGAATGCCGATGCACGTCATTATCACTGCGGGGCAGACAACGATCCAGGCCGAGCTCAATGACAGCGCGACCGCCAAGGCTATCGCCGCCGCACTGCCTATTGAGGCACGGGCCAATCGCTGGGGTGCGGAGATCTATTTCTCCATCGACATTCAGGCCGCTCTGGAAGAAGACGCCCGCGACGTGGTCGAGGCGGGTGAGTTGGGGTATTGGCCGCCGGGAAGCGCCTTCTGCATCTTCTTCGGACGAACGCCGGCCTCCCGTGGCGATGAGATTCGGGCGGCCGCGGAAGACAATAACAACTGGCGCGTTCAAGGCG
>CAZGRF010000763.1:0-1990 GCA_964527825.1 uncultured Pirellulales bacterium | reverse complement strand
TAGATTGTATTACCATGCTCCAAAGCCGCCCACACGTAGCACGCAGTGAACACCCAGGGATGATACAGCGTCCACTCACACGCATCCGGGCCGTGCTCGTGTACGCACTCGTAGACGCCGTGTGTCGTCACGGGCTCTCCCACGTCCCCAGAACGGAAAGCCCTGATCAACTCGACGGCGCTGCCTATTGCTGCTTCAGCGCAAGTCATCACGTTGTACGCGGCAGGAAGGCCCCCAAACAAGTCTTCAGAAAGATCTCCGTCCGCCAGTCCCAGGTACTCGTGGAGTGTCTCAGCCTTGACTCTAACCACAAGACATTCTCTGCCAATCTTCGCCATATCGTGGCCCCATCCCTCAAGTCTCTCTTCGGCGGCACACGCATATCCCACCCAGCCAGAAGACACAATACTCCACTCGCGGTCAAAATACCAGGGACGCTGTACAAATCAAGAAGGCCAGATTGGTTGAAGTGGACCCTGCTTGGCCGGGCAGCGGCATGCGTCAGTGGCCGTGGCCCGGCACCGACCGCTGCGTCTCAGAGTTGGGTGTGGCGGACGGGTTGTTTTTTGAGTTCGGCTTGGGTGGGGAGGAGTTCGAAGGCCTGGACGTCGCCGGGGGCGGTGAACTTGTCGAGGGTGCGCTGGATCTGGGCCATGCTGCGGCCGTGCATCATGGCGAAGAGATTGTAGGGCCAGCCCTCGAACGTCCGGCGCTCGTAGCAGTGACTGACGGTGCCGAACCGCGCCAGGCGCTGGCCCGCCTCGACCACGCACGCGGGCGAGACCTGGGCGGCGAACATGACGTTGGCCGTAAAGCCCAGCTTGCGATGGTTCAAGACGGCGGCGATGCGCCGAATGACGCCGAGGTCGATCAGCTCACTGAGCAAGGCGAAGTAGCGCTCTTCGTCGATCCCTTCCGGCCGGGGCGCGTCGAATGGGCGTGACGTTACCTCCAGGCCGCACTGTAAGCGGGTCAGGATCTGCCGGTGCTCGTCGGTGATCTCGACGGGCTCGGTGCCGGGGACGCGCTCGACGTCCTGCATGAGTACGGCGTCGGCGTTCTCGACATCGAACCGCACGTCGAGCTTGAAGACGCGCGTCACGGGCAGGCTGTGGAAATCGACGCCGAACCGCGTCTGCAAGTCGAGTAATGCCACGCGAATCTGCTCGGGCGTCCTGGCCTGCAGTGTGAACCACAGATTGAAGTGATGGTTGCGCAGGTAGTTGTGCGAGACGCCCGGGAGGCGATTGACGGCGGCTGTGACTTCGGTCAGTTGCTCCGCCGGCACGTGGGCCGTCACGAGCGTACTGCTCAACCCCAGCGCCCGGTAATTGACCGATGCCGAGACGCGCCGGATAACGCCGGCTTCCACCAGATCGCGCATCTGCTGTAGCACCGCGCCCTCGGTGTTGTTCAGGTCTTCGGCGATCCCGACAAAGGGCTGCGCGCAGAGCGGCACGCCCTTCTGGAGCCGGTTGCACAGCTTCTTCTGAAACTCGGTCAGCTCGAACGTCACAGCGTTCCCCTCGGCTCGTACCAGCACACGGGATCGGCGCCGAGATAGTCACCCGTCATGGCATAGGCGCGGGCGCGACAGCCACCGCAGACCCTTACGTAGACACATTGTCCGCACTTGCCCTTATATGAAGACAGATCGCGAATTTCCTTGAGGAAAGGCGAATGGTCCCAGATCGCGGCGAAATCATAGCCGTTCTCGACGAGGTTGCCTGCCGAGATGTCCAAGAAGCCGCAGGTCTGGACGTCGCCGCGATGGCTGATGAAGCCGAAGCCGCGCCCGCCCATGCAACCGCTCGTGTGCACGCGCGATCCGGGCAGATTCGCCTCGCGGCAGACCCGCGCGTATTGCGGCCCACATGTCACTCTTAGCTCAATAGGCAGATCGGTTCTCAGTTGCAGCAGGTCGGCCAGCAGTCCGGCGTACTGCTGCGGCTCGAGAATCTCGTCCGCGATCTCCTCGCCGCGACCGGTC
>CAZGRF010000762.1:0-1992 GCA_964527825.1 uncultured Pirellulales bacterium | reverse complement strand
CCTGGCAGCTTACAGCGTCGCTTTTCTCTACTGGCTGGTGAATCTCTACTGGCTGGCTCCCATCACGGTCCTCGGCTGGATCGCGATGTGCCTCTACATCGGACTTCTGTCGCCTCTGCTGGCGCTGGCGCTTCGCTTTTGCCGCAGCAAGAGAGTACCGCTGTTTCTAACAGTGCCAATCCTGGTCGTCGGGGCCGAACGGCTGCAAGGCTTCCCGCTGGGCGGGTTCTACTGGCGGCTGCTGGGCCACAGTCAATACAGCAGCGTCACGCTGATCCAGATCGGCGTCTCGTTCCTCGTCGCGATGGTCAACGGACTCTTCGGCGATTTGATAATCTTCGCCCTCTCCCGGTGGCGCAGGCAGCGCGCCCCCCTGGGCATCGTCATCTTGGGGACCGTGGTCACGGCCGTCGCGGTGGCGGCCACCATCGGCTATGGCCTCTGGCGCATCAGACAAACCGCCGAACTCGCCACCAACGGACCGCTCGTAGCGGCCCTGCAGTCCAACGTGCCCCAGTCCGTCAAAGGTAGTCACGAGGCCAGCAAAGACATCTTCGACGAACTGATGGCCGGCAACGTCGCCGCCCAGGCCGCCGGGGCCGAGCTGGTCGTCTGGCCCGAAACGATGGTGCAGGCGATACTCGAACCGCAGCTTTGGATCCGCATACCGGACTGGGACTGGTCGGAGGACAAGGCTTTCCACCAAGCCCTTAGCGAGAACGCCAGGGGCCGAGCCTATCTCCTCGTCGGCGCCCACGGGGCCGAGGTCCTCACGGATTACCAGGGCGAACGTTATCTGGGCCAGTACAACTCTGCCTACTTTTACCGACCCGATGGCACCCTCGACCCCGCCCGCTACGACAAGATCCATCTTGTCCTATTCGGCGAGTACATCCCCTTCCGCCGCAAGTTCAACTGGCTCTACCAGCAGCTCAAGAGGTTCACGCCGGAGGAATACAACTACGACTACTCGCTCGAACACGGCACGGACTACACGATCTTCGAGATGAGCACTCCCATCGATCGCAGCGAACCCAACCTGGCGGAGACCTGGACCCAGAGCCACGGACCACGCTCAACGTATCACTTCGGCGTGATTATCTGCTATGAAGACGCTATCCCCTATGTGGCCCGCCATTTCTCCCTCGATAGCAGCGGCCGCAAACGCGTCGATTGGCTCGTCAACATCAGCAACGACGGCTGGTTCGTCCGCTTCCCGCAGGAGCCGGCGCGCGTTCTTCCGAGCACGGAACTGCCCCAGCACACCGCCATCTGCACGTTCCGAGCCGTCGAGAACCGGGTCCCGATTCTACGCAGCGTCAACACCGGCATCAGTTGCCTGATCGATTCGGCGGGCCGCATTCGCAACGGTTACATCGCCGCCAGTGAAGGGTTTCCCGCCGTGGCTATGCGCAGAACAGGTATGGCTGGATGGTTTCTCGACAGAATGCCGATAGACAAGAGGGTGACGTTCTACAGTCGCCACGGTCAGTGGTTGGACACGACGTGTGCGGCGGCTTTCGTTGCTCTGCTGGCGGCGTCGGTTGTCGCGCTAGTAAGGCGACGCGGGACCAGCAGACCGGCTCGGAGATCGAGTCACTGACGAATCGTCAACGCGCTGGAGTGTTGAGATGCGACGCCTATTTGAGTTGAGATGGACAGCCGCGTTGAGCCTGCTGATAGCTGCTGTCGGATGCGAACAGCCGGCGCGGACAGCTTCCCCTGTCGCTGCACCCCGCCAGCTCACCGACAGTCTCCTGGCCGAAGCCCAGGAGATCGTCCTCAACGCCCTGATCGATTCCGACCCACGCGTCCGGGCTAACGCCGTCGAAGTCATCGCCACAACCGGGCAGGTTCGTTTGATGCCTCGCGCGGCGCGATTGTTCCGCGACCCGGCAGTCCCGGTCCGGTTCGGCGCCGCTCTGGCAGCAGGGGATCTCGAATATGCCCTGGCCAAGAATGAGATCGCCGCCATGCTGGACGATCCCGATG
>CAZGRF010000761.1:0-1994 GCA_964527825.1 uncultured Pirellulales bacterium | reverse complement strand
CCGCTGAGATCGCAGAGCTTCAGCCGGCATTCCTCAGGTAGGTCTTGCAGCGAGCCGCATCATATATCTGGCTACGGAATAACTCGAGGAGTTTGAGAAACTCGTCGTGCATCCGCATGTAGTCAGACCTGCCAATCTGCAAGAACTTGCCGTGGGCAATCCTATTTCTGTTCCGAAGAAGCTTCTGATCTATAAGAACCGCCTTTGTCTCGTACGGCGAGAAATCAATCCCGAGCAAGGTCACTATATCTCTGAGCACCTTCGAGCTAAGGTTGGCCTCGGTTCGCACCGCGTTTTCCCGCGGAAGCTTACTTGGCTGGGACAGCTCATCAAGAAGGAAGCGGGCAGCCCGCACGTAAACCAAGGCCCTGCTGGTACTCTCTGCCTCGTGGAACTTGCCTTTCAGCCCTACTGCCACGAAGGGTGGGCTGAGTTGATCGTAAGCGAGACTTTGGCGTGAAACGAAGTGCACATACCCATCACCAGCGGATCTAATGAACCCCTCCCAGTGGGCATACAATAGCGCCACCGCAGACCTTACAAGCGGCTCCTCCGCAGCCTCGTCCGCGTGGCGGACCAGGAGGCCCTTTACGTAGGCCAACTCCTTCTTGCGCCACGCCAGCTCGTGGTCTAGGTGATCGTTAAGCTGCTCTAACGTCCTGATCTTCACGGAGCGAACCACCGCCGGCCCATCTCGATCGTCCTGGGTATGCGCGACGACGCGCGAACGCCCGAACCAACGGAGCCTATGAAGTCTTGGTCCCCCCAGATCTCCCTAACTTTGTCTCGGAATCCCGACACACCGTCCGGCACACGAAGCCCAGGGCAGTTGTAGCCAATACCTGCAGCAATGACCTCATAGGCCGACACCAAGAATCCGCCGAGGAACTTCTCCCGTTCTGCGTCATATCTTCGAAATGCGTCCTGGCCGATGTGCTGGCTGATGATCTCGAAGGTCGTTCGGAAAACCCCTCCCTCGGCCGTCGTGTCGAAGTCCGAGGAACGGGCAAACTCCAACATTACGTCCGTAAGGAATTCACCCACGTCGCCCATTCCCGTCAGCCTGTCGGGTGCGATCTTATACATCACAAGGAAACGTAGGACCAACTCTAAGTCGTACTGCTCTTCCAGCGCGCGGTCCGTGAGCGAAACGCAGTCTTTGAAGTTGGGCTCTTGCGCCAACTGCCTCATCCAAGTGTAAAGGTCTCGGTTCTCCATCACGAGAATGCAGTTTCTCACCTCTTGGTCAGACAACTGAGAACCACCAGTATTTAACCTCTGGAACAGCTCATACTTACTGACTTCATCGCTTTCCTTCAGGATAATGCTCACGTCCAACTTCGCGCGTTTCACGTAGAGGCGCTGTGCTTGCGTGAAAGAGTTCGGCTCGTCATCAGCATCTTCCCATTTCTTTCCTTCGAGAGAAGGAAGGTATTGCGTCTTCTCCAGCATCAGCGCCGGCAGCACGTTACCGCCATCGTCTTTGAGAATGCCCGCGAACTCAAAGATTGTTGACAGACGCTGGACGCCGTCCACCACATCCCAGACACCGTTCTCCCGTTGAGCCACGAATATCTGCGGGACGGGGATACCCAGAAGGATCGACTCAATGAGCCGGCTCTTCTGGGAGGGAGTCCAGCGGAAGAACCGCTGGAATTCCGGATGGATGTCCAACTCGCCGTCTCGGTACAGATTCATGAGCTCGCCGAGCGACATCGCATATGCGTCGGTCCTGATCTCCGCGCTTCCGTGTTCGATTTCTTCTTGGAGCGACATGCCTGCTACTCCCTTCCTGAGGATCCTCCACGCTGGTCGCCGTACACATGGGGACAGACCGGCGACGATCCACATCCCGCCTTATCAGGTGTGTGACGACGGGATTATAGCGCCATCGGACCGCGCAGCCAACAGTCTCCCTGTTCGCTACTTCGTCCCCGTGTGCCCGAAGCCGCCGTGGCCGCGGGCGGAGTCGGGGAGTTCGTCGACGGATTTGA
>CAZGRF010000760.1:0-1996 GCA_964527825.1 uncultured Pirellulales bacterium | reverse complement strand
CAAGACCTTGCAGCGATTCTTGGTCCGGCTGACCTTGCTAGGTATCTGTGTTTCAGTCTGCGCTGCCGCTGCGCCGAAAGCGCTCATAGTGGTCGCTCACCCGGATGACGATTTCCTCGTTGCGGCAACAGTCTACAGGATCGCGATTGAGTTAGGCGGCACCGTAGACGAATTCGTTATCACCAATGGTGAGGGAGGTTACAGATACGCCACTCTGGCCGAGCCCTACTACGGACTTGAGCTAAGCCGAGAGGAGGTGGGGCGACGGGAACTGCCCGCTATCCGGAAGCGGGAGCTATTGTCCGCAGGTAGAATCCTGGGTGTGCGGCAGCACTACTTCCTCGACGAAAGTGACATCAACAATACGGCAGATCCAAATGACGCGCTCGGCGGCACCTGGGACTCCGCAAAGGTAATTGCCCGCTTGCGTGAGCTTCTCGTCACGGAGCGATACGAGTTTGTATTCACCGCGCTGCCACGGCCAGATATCGGCGGGCATCATCTGGCTGCGACCATCCTCACGTTGCGGGCGGTCTCAGAACTTGACAGAGAGGTCAGACCCGTTGTTCTCGGTGCTCATCCGCTTGGCGACGAATTCGCTGCCCCGGCAGGCTCGGAGTTTGGCGGTTTCACCGGCCCGCCGGATTACGCATTTGACCGGACGACGAAGTTCGGGTTCAACAATGCACTTGACTACCAGATCGTCGTGAATTGGATGGTTGCCGAGCACAAATCGCAAGGCTTGTATCAAACACTGATGGGACAGTTCACTCGCGAGTTCCTGTGGGTTTTCAATCGGGAGGATCCCGAGACGAGCAACAAGGCGAACGGGCTATTTGAGCTACTGAAGGTGGATTCACGGAAGGTGCCATAGAAAGCGCACGAGCATCCTCCGTTGCTCGGGTTCCACTCTGGTTCCAGTGCTGTAGAATGTACCCAGCAAGGCGGATCAGTGGATCCGCTCCTGTTGCTCGGGACGACGGCCATGGTCGGCAAGACCATCTCCCACTACACGATCCTTGACAAGATCGGTCAGGGAGGGATGGGGACTGTCTATAGGGCCGAGGACACGAAACTGCGGCGCATCGTCGCTCTCAAGTTCCCCCCCGTTGGTGAGCTGGATACGGATGAACAAAGAGCCCGGTTCGTGCGCGAGGCGCAAGCAGCCGCGGCGCTGAACCACCCCAATATCTGCACCGTCCACGACATTGACGAGGTCGGCGGAGCCACGCTCATCGCGATGGAATTCGTGGAGGGAGAGAGCGTCCGGGAGAAGGCGCGGATGCGGCCGCTGCCGGTCGGTGAGGCGCTGAACATCGCGATTCAGGCGGCGCAGGGGCTGCAGGCGGCGCACGAAAAGGGGATTGTCCACCGCGACGTAAAGAGCGCCAATCTGATGGTCACGTGGGAGGGCCAGGTCAAGATCCTCGACTTCGGCCTTGCGCAGGTGAGAGAAGCGAGCCAACTCACTCGGACCGGCACCTCGCTGGGCACACCAGCGTACATGTCACCGGAACAGGCGCAGGCGCGGCCAGTGGACCACCGAACGGACATCTGGTCGCTGGGAGTCGTGCTCTACGAGATGCTTACCGGCGAGCTTCCGTTCAAAGGAGAGGTCCCGGCGGCGGTTGCCTACTCGGTGGTGAACGAGGAGCATGACCCACCGACGGCTTTGCGCAGCGGGTTGCCCGTCAAGCTGGACCGCATCGTCGACAAGGCCCTGGCCAAGGAACCTGCGGACCGCTACCAGCACATCGAGGAGATGCTGGTCGATCTCCGGGCGCTGCGGCGGGAGCTTGAGACGGGCGTCGCGGAGGCGGCTCCTCGCGAGCGGCGTCGCAGGCGGCGGAAGGCCAGACTCAGCCGGCGGACCGCTGTCGCCGCCATGTCCGGCGTCGCGGTGATTTTGGCCGGCATCGCGGCGGTCTATATCTTTACCTTTACCGCTGCGAAGCCCATCGAATCCGTGGCCGTCCTGCCCTTTGTCAACGTAGGG
>CAZGRF010000759.1:0-2004 GCA_964527825.1 uncultured Pirellulales bacterium | reverse complement strand
ACAGGCCTGTCGCCAGGCTCTCGCGCTGGAGCACGGACTCGGTCGGATTCTCCGCATTGACGTAGCAGGACAGACTCAAGCCAACAGGATACCGCCGCGCAATCTTCTGGGCGTCGGAGTAGGTCGCGGAGCCCTTGTAGCTGCGTCTGTAAACTGAGCCGGTGTAGGTGTGTCCCTGGCACTCATAGGCGAAGCCTGTCGCGAAGGCAAAGGGCTTCTCGTCGCTCTTCTGCTCCTGCACCTCGCTGCGGGTGATCTGGCAAGGGACCCTCTGCCAGGACCGCTGGCCCAGCACCCGACCGAAATCGCGAATGGTGAGGGCCTCGAAGAACGACCCCATGGCGAAGAAGGCCAAAAAGAACAGCGACACCCCCAGCTTGCCCCCTATACCCGGAGGTTTGTCGGTCTGCCCGCTGGAACCTCGACGTTTGAATCGAACCACCAACTCACTTTCTCCAGGTAAAACGCTGTAGCCAAAAGCATCCCTTACCGATAGTATCGGCTCAGCCCAATGGCGGCGTTTATTGTTTTTCCAAGGCTCTATTCGCGGGGACACGCGTATGGCGAAGATCATCAAGGTGCAGTGCACGGGCAGGGGGCAGCATGTCAACGAGATCGACCTGATGGACGTGCTCGGCAGCGATGTCGTGCTGTACGGCGGAGCTATCGACACGGGCCGGCAGATTCCCGCACAGATCGTCAGACGGTGCGACGAGTGCGATGAGGGCAAGGTCGTCATCACGCGCGAGATGATCGAGCGGGTCGTCTAGGTCAAGGGGCTCTGGAGAGAGTACAGATGGCGAGAACCGTTAAAGTCCGCTGCAGCGGGCAATTCGACGACATCGCCGCAGGTGAGGACAGTTTTCGTTCGCCAGGCAAGCCAGAAGCGGTAGAATACGCTCGGACAATTTGAATGAAGAAGCCAGGGGAGCCGAGGCCGGGGTAGACGGCCGACGCTGAGAGATCCGCCGGGTGCGGATGACCCTCTGAACCTGATCGGGGTAATGCCCGCGAAGGGAGGCTGAGAGCTGCGACCGGCGCTTCCTTTGCGGAAGCGTTTTTCATTTGGTACAGTCGCAGCGTTCGAGCTTGGGAAAGGGATGGACCATGATTGAGACACAGATTTCGCGGGCGATCATCGAGGAGTATCGTCGCCGCGAGCTGGAGCACCTGGAAAACGACGTGGTGATCGTCGGGGCAGGCCCGGCCGGTCTGGCGGCAGGCTTCTACCTGGCCCAGGCGGGCATCAAGACCTTGATCCTGGAAAAGCGGCTCTCCATCGGTGGCGGCATCTGGGGCGGAGCGGCCGGGTACAACGTGATCGTGGTCGAGGATACCGAGATTCTCGACGAGCTGGAGATCACGGCGAGGAAGGCGAAGGGCCTGTACCTGGCCGATGCTGTTGAAATGGCGACCGGGCTGGCCTACCAAGCCAAGAAGGCCGGCGCGGAGATCATCAACCTCACCCAGGTCGAGGACGTCATCGTCAAGAGCGAGGCCGTCGAGGGCGTCGTGGTCAACAACACGGCCATCATGATGGCCGGCCTGCACGTGGACCCCTACTGCATCGCGGCCAGGTGCGTCGTCGACGCGACAGGCCACGCGGCCGAGGTGGTCGCCATGCTCCGCAAGCGGGATGCAGCCCTCTTCCCGGCGGGCATCCAGGAAGGCTTCATGGACGTGCGCACGTCCGAGGCCGGCGTAGTCGAGAAAACGGGCGAGGTCTATCCCGGCTTGTACTTGGCCGGCATGTCGGTCGCTTCCGTGCTGGGGCTGCCCCGTATGGGGCCGATCTTTGGAGGCATGCTCGATTCGGGTAAGAAAGTGGCAAGGTTGATTCATGAGAGACTACGCGCTGCCAAGTCGTGATGAATGCCGGTCGATGATCCGGGCGTGTCATGTTCCGGCCCACATCCTCAGGCATAGCGAGGCGACCGCCAAGCTCGGCGTCTTTCTGGCCGAGAGGCTTGCTGAACGCGGCATCGCGCTCGACGTCGAACTAGT
>CAZGRF010000758.1:0-2005 GCA_964527825.1 uncultured Pirellulales bacterium | reverse complement strand
TCGGCTGGCCCTCGGCCAATCCGTAGTTACCGTCGAGGTTTCGCTTCATGATGACGCGGCGTGGGCCGGTGCTTTCACGTACGAAAATCCTCGGCGAGCCCTTGTGTCCGTAAGGACGGCTCGCCATGTTTGAATCAACTCAGTTTGTGAGGATTGGGCAGTGGTAATACGGCCGGGTTTATAAACTTGACGGTTGCTTCCCTGGCCCTATTCACAATTGCAGTGGCTGTGCGTGATGCCCAGCGCGTTCCGT
This sequence comes from uncultured Pirellulales bacterium, assembly GCA_964527825.1. Taxonomy (GTDB): domain Bacteria; phylum Planctomycetota; class Phycisphaerae; order Sedimentisphaerales; family Anaerobacaceae; genus JAFGLV01. The sequence continues at coordinate 1,752 of CAZGRF010000758.1, read as the reverse complement.
ATGGTCTTCGTCTCCTTGCACAAAGCGATGATGGGAGTACGGCCATAATGTTGCCAAGCCGACTCGATGAAACCCATCAGCCGCCGGTAGATCTCGATCCGTTGCTGATCCGGCAGGTGGTAATGCATGCCGTCCTTTATCAATCGTCCAGGCGCGAATTCCATCGGGGGCAAGCCCCAGCGATCCGCTATCGTCAGCAGGGACCGGCCCATCTCCCGGTAGGTCCCAAGGGTGATGCGAGTCGGCCGATGGCCCGCGAGCACCGCCTCCGTAAAGAACTCCCGATAGACATCCTGCCATCCTTCCACCGGCAGGATCGGATCGACACGCCAACGAACCTCGAACCCCATGCTTCCTGCCTGCATCGAGGCGGTCAGGCGGTCCCGGATAGGCGGCGTGATGCGGACACCGTCGTTCCATTTGCCTTCCCACAAATCTGCGATCGGCTCGGGATTGAGGCTGAAGGTCATCAGCACGTTGGCCGTGGGCAGGCCTTCCAGGTAGTGCACGTTGGTGCTCTTGGTCAGGAGGATGAGCTTGCGGCCGAACGGGTTCGTCTCCTCGCTCGCGAAGAGCGGAATGAGCCGCCGTGCATGACCCGTCACGCCTTCATATAGGAGGGAGTCGCTGCAATCGATGCCCAGCCCCAGGTTCTTGCCTCGTCGCATCAGCTCCCGCCGCACAACCTGCTCGTAATCATCTACATTCTCATATAACACGTGACGGGAGGGATCAGCAAACACCCGGTGTGTCAACATCAGAAAACAGGCCCGGCATCGAAGGCCACAGGGGCCGCATCCGATGGCCAGATCGGCCCAGTGCGAGGGGCAGTAGCTATCGTCGTCGGTGCTGGCCTGCCATGGCTTGAGAATGCCGCTACGGGCCCGTTTGGCTCGGTACACTTCGAGGGAACGCGCTGTGCCACACACCTCTGCGGAGATACACTGGAGTCTATACTCGCCCATAGCAACCTTTCTCTTCACAACATGATCAAACGGCTTGCCGTTGGCGGCACAGCCTGGGTGCGTGCGAGTCTTGTCCATGATCGAATCATTATTCTCATTCATGTCTGGTCCTCCCATTAAAGCGCTCTCAAGTGGGCAACGGGTAAGCCCATGTCTGGCGATCCCGTTGCTATCTACGATCAAGTATACAGGGCGGCGCCGGCAGACTGCCTGACGCGTGCATAGCGCACCGATGATATTCCAGCGACAGGTGTGTGTAGCGCTTAGGCAGAAATCATGGGGCTGTCAGCGAAGAGTGAGCGACGGTATCGGCACCAGTTTATAATGGAGACGGTGACTGCCCGTGACCCGGGCTTGGGTAAAGGAGACCAAGATGAAGCTGTACACGATTGGCTACGGTGGCAGAGCCCCAGAGGAGTTTCTCGGATTGTTAAAGGCAAGGAACATCCGGGCCGTAGCGGACGTCCGCCTTCGGCCTGACCGCTCCAGCATGGGGGCCTACGTCAAAGCGAGGACGCCTGACAAAGGCATCCAAGGACTGTTGACACGAGCCGGCATTCAGTACTTCTCCTTCGTCGAGCTTGGCAACGTCTTCCTGGACTTCGAGGACTGGAAAACCCGATACCAGGACCTGATTACCAGAGCGGGAGACCTGCTCACCGAGCGTTTGCTTCGGGTTCCGCCGCCCTTCTGCCTAATGTGCGCCGAGAAGGCGGCTGAGCGCTGTCATCGTGCGATTATCGCGGCGCACCTCGCGGCAAGAGGCCATGAGGTTGAGCATATTGAG
>CAZGRF010000757.1:0-2005 GCA_964527825.1 uncultured Pirellulales bacterium | reverse complement strand
GCGGGCGAATAGTCCGGCCTTGACCGCTGATCGGCCAGCAGCTCCTCGGCGGACATGCCGTATTGGGAGCTACCGCCGAAATCCACCGTGACGCGGTTGAGCATTTCCGACTGGACCTTGCGATGGCGTTCCAAGAGGGCCGCATAGTCCGGGGTGATTTGTTCGACCGCCTGCCGGAGAGCTTCCACCTTGTCGTCGCTGTAGTCGGGGAAATACTCAATGCGGGTGAGCAGCATCACCGAAGAGGCGTTTTCGATGACCAGAGTGTCCTGGTCCATCCGGGCCGAGCCGCCGTTGCGAACGACGCGGGTCACGCCGGCGTAGCCGCTGTTGTCCACGGAGGGGTCCAAACGGCATTTGTAGATGAGGCGTTGCGCGTTAAAATCGTGTTGAACGTCGCCGGCTTCGGGACCCTTGGATGCTCCCCTGGCGAGGTGGCTGCTCCCGGTCGTCCCTGAACTCATGCTCCACTGGGCGGACTTCTGCAAAGAGATTCGGACATTCACCGACTGACCGGTCGGGGCGGTGAGCCACTGAACCACGACGTTGTCAGGCCGGGGAGCGAAAGTTTGACGAAGCCAGTCGCCGTGATCATCAGTCCAGGCGACCTTTATCTCACTGGTCTCGAAATTGACGGTGCGGAGATAGTTCTTGACCGACGCAGTTTTCGGAAAATCAAGCTGCATCAAGAATGCCGGAATGGTGCGGTTCGGTTCGGTATCCTGCTTGATGGGACCTTCATTCATGCGCTGGACAGCGAGCGATATAGCTTGGCGGTAATTCCCGTCCAGCACCATTTGTCGCACTTGCGGAAATATGTCCGCGACCTTGGGAGCCTCCAATGGCCTCTTCCACGGCATGAGCAGGCTTTCGTGGTGGAAAAGGATTTGCTCCGAGTAGGGATCGCCCATCAACTCGATATTCATCACTCCATTGCCGGTGGTGAGACTCTCGCTGACGATGTTGCCGGGCGTGATGCTGCAAAAGCCCCGCTGCGGCACAATCTTCCGCCTGACCCGTTCTGCCAGTGGCATTGGTGAGATTGGATATGGTCTCGCGGGCGCCGGCGGCTTGGGCAGGAATGGATCCCCTTGCACGCGGTGAAGATATTCAGCCGGACGGTTGTCCGCCTGTGTCGTTCCAGTTGACGCTGAGGTCTGGCCGGGAGTCTGGAGTGGTTTCTGAGGACTGTTTTCGCTTGCTTTGAGCGGCTGGAGCAACTCTGGAGAACCCGCTATGCCGGCAGCGACTATACTTGTCTTAAGAAAATTTCTACGTTTCATAAATTAATTCCTTATCTGGTTCATTGTCATAAGAGCTTCGATATCTGTTCCGAATTTCTTCTTTTTTTTGCTTTGCTCATCAAGCGACCCAATTGGCCCAATCGAGCGGATTGCGCCGGCCAAGCTTTAGATGTATTTCCACTGGTTTGCCCTGCGGCAAGTGCAGTTCGCAGGTGGCCTTGCCCGGCTGGGGCTTGGCCGACAAAACGTCAGCGGGCGCAGAGATATCTTCGATGCCATACCGGGCAATCAACGTGACGTCCTGTTTCTTGAGCGAGGTGACCGTCAGGTCCACTGTCCGAGCTTCCATGTCCCAGGCGAGTTTGTCGAGCCTGGCGAATGTGCGGAGCGGCATCCCGTTCATGGAGCCTTTCACCAGTGACGGAGGAAGGGCCGGAAGCACCTCAATCACACCGGGGCGCGAGTAGCCCAGCATTTCCATCATAATCAAGGGAATCCCGCCCTGCGCATCCGGCATGGCGTTGGCGTAGGGGTCGTGGGAGCATCTGAGAGTCGGGCCGACATAGCCTTCTTCAATCAGTTGCCGCAGCTCGGTATCCACCAGGTAGCTGTCCTTGAGCCGCGCCCCAACCAACGCGCGATGGCAGCGCCCATGCGCGGCCAGCCGCTCCGGGATACGGCGCCGGTCAGCGATCAGAGCCGCCTTGGCCAGTAGCGGTGTGCGGTCCGGATCAATTTCATCGCCCGGCGAAACGCCGTAG
>CAZGRF010000756.1:0-2010 GCA_964527825.1 uncultured Pirellulales bacterium | reverse complement strand
TGTCCTCTCGCTGCTGGTGGCGCGCCGGTGGGTCAAAGGCATGTTTGACGGATTCGCGACGAGCAAACAGAATGCGACCGTCGATCTGAACGATTTCACCGGGCAGCAGGCCGTTGTCACAATGGCGATCGCGCCTAAACGGCCGGGCAAGGTGGAGTTTCACGGGACCCATTGGACGGCCGAGGCAACCCAGGACATCGCGGCTGGCAGCGTGGTGGAAATCACGCAGAAGGACAACCTGACACTGAAAGTGAAACCCGCGTAGAAGAAACAAACATGCAACCATCGCCGAACCCTGTGAACCTCATAGATGAGAGGAGAATGCCATGTTAGCTGCAATACCTATCACTCCGCTGACCATTGTACTGATCGGTCTGCTCGTTTTCGCGTTCATCATCTTCGTCAAGACGATTCGCATCGTCCCGCAGAAACAGGCCTACATCGTCGAGCGTCTGGGCAAGTACTCGACCACGCTCGAGGCCGGCTTTCACGTGCTGCTGCCTTTTGTCGACCGCGTCTCGTACCGGCACACGCTCAAGGAGCAGGCGGTGGATGTGCCGCCGCAACAGTGTATCACCAAGGACAATATCGCGGTCGAGGTCGACGGCATTCTGTACATGCAGGTCGGTGATCCCAAGAGAGCTTCGTATGGCATCGACAACTATCGGTTCGCCGCGACCCAACTGGCGCAGACGACCATGCGTAGCGTCATGGGCAAGCTCGACCTCGATAAGACCTTCGAAGAGCGGGAGAAGATCAACACGGTCATCGTGGAAGCCGTCGATAAGGCCTCCGATCCGTGGGGCGTCAAAGTCACGCGGTACGAGGTCAAGAACATCATGCCGCCTCAGAGCATCAAGGACGCGATGGAAAAGCAGATGCGGGCCGAGCGCGAGAAGCGGGCGACCATCGCCGAGTCGGAAGGTGACCGGCAGGCCAAGATCAACCGGGCCGAAGGTGACAGGCAGGAAATGATCGCACGGTCGGAGGGTGAGAAGCAGAAGCGCATCAACGAGGCGGAAGGCCGCGCCATCGAGATTCAGCGCGTGGCCGAGGCCACGGCCGAAGGGATCAGGAAGATTGGCGCCTCCATCAACGAAAAAGGCGGCGCCGACGCGGTCAACTTGCGTATCGCCCAGCAATACTTGGACGAATTCGGCAAGCTGGCCAAGACCAACAACACGATGATTATCCCATCGGACCTGGCCGACATTGCCGGCGTGATCAAGACCGCCACGTCTGTGCTCAAGACCCCGGCGGCGGCTCAGAAGTAAGGTTTCGGGAAGGAAGGTAAGCGTTGTGACTGAACAGCAGTTGGATCCGGGGCATACGGCTACGCGAAACACCCTGCGTGTCATTGGACCGCTCATAGTCCTGATCGGCCTGGGATTCCTTGCCGTGGGGCTTATCAGTTTCTTCAGGGCATTTGGCGGGGACGGCCCACCGACAGAGTTCTGGTGCGCTTTTGTCGGTATGCCGCTGTTGTTTATGGGAGGCGTGATGACCTCGTATGGCTACATGGGCAAGGTCATGCGCTACGGTGCCCAGGACACCGCCCCCGTGATAAAGGATACGTTCAACTATATGGCCGAGGGCACCAGCGACGGCATCAAGACGATGGCCTCTGCCCTCGGGCAGGGTCTGCGCGAGGGGGGCCTTGTCGGTGGCGGTTCGCAAACGATGGTGCGCTGTCACAAATGCAACGCTCTGGTCCCCGACGATGCGAAGTTCTGCAGCCAGTGTGGCCAGACCTTGGGCAAGACCAAACCCTGTCCAAGCTGCCAGGAGCTCAACGATCCCGACGCCAAATTCTGCGACAACTGCGGCCACCGATACGTATAGGCCGCACGTCGAGGTGAAAGCATATAGGTCCCCTGGGACCAACAGGACCTATGTTCTTTCCGCTCACAGCATCAGCAGGCTGACGGCCATGATGAGCATGCCGAGGGCGACGCCACTGATGACGAGGTGGCCGTGGCCGTAGCGGTGGGCCATCGGCAGCAGTTCATC
>CAZGRF010000755.1:0-2013 GCA_964527825.1 uncultured Pirellulales bacterium | reverse complement strand
GCTGGTCTCGTCCTTCTCCAGCTCGGCCAGCACCTCCTGCGCGTCCCCCTCGGAGTTGACCACGATCTCACTCAGGGACACCATCGCGGGCCGGGCGAAGCGCTCCTTGTTCTCCTCGAAGAACTGCTTGAGGTCCTCCTCGGTGTACTGCACGTCCTTGAGCGCCAGCTCGCGCGTGATCAGCGCCATGCGCACGTGGTCGCGCCACTCGTCCTGAGTGAGGTTGCGGGTGGCCAGCCACTGGTTGAACTGCTCTTCGGAGTCGAACTGCGCCTTGGCCTGCTCGATCTCCTGGTCGAGCTGCTCCTCGGTGATCTCGATCCCGGCGTCGGCGGCGGCCTGGCGGATCAGTTCGCGGTCGATCATGTCGCGCAGCATGTCATGGCCAAAGGTCGATACCAGCCGGTCGGTGAACCCCTTCTCGGTTATCTTGACGCCGTCCACCACGGCCACCGGGCTGCTGCCGCAGCCGGCGAGCATCGCCACCATGGCGAGCACGATGACGGCGTAAGAGACGTAGCGATATGTCACAGCGTGTGCCCCTTTCAGGATCCCTGGGGGAAGCGGATCGATGGAGTTCCGGCTCAGTATAGCACAAGGTCCGGACAAACTCAAAGGTCGCGGGCGCCCCTGGCGGGCCCGTCTCAGGCCGCCTGCAGCCGGTCCGCTCAGGAGGCGCTGAAGTCCTCGTACCAGAACGCCACGGCGTGGGGGTAGAGTTCCGCGGCCACCGTCGCGAGGCGCTCGCGCCCGGCCGCCACACGATCGAGTTCGATTTCAAGTATGACGGCCTCGGCATGGGGACGTTCGCGTTCAACAACTTCTCCGGCGTCGGCAAGGGCGGCACCGGAACACTAAAGGTGGACGGCAAGGTGGTCGCCACGAAAAGGATGGAGAAAACGATCCCCATCATCCTGCAGTGGGACGAGAGCTTCGACATCGGCTCCGACACGATCACTGGTGTGAACGACAAGGACTACCTCCCACCGTTCCCGCTGACAGCGAAGTTCAACAAGCTGACGATCAAGATCGACCGTCCCAAGTTGTCGCCGGCGGAAATCAAGAAGTTGGAGGAGGCCATGAAGAAAGCCGCCCTCGGCATCCAATAACGGCGTTTCGGCTGTGAAACGCGCGGGCTGGCCAATCAGGCCGGCCCGCGACTTCAAAGTCGCGAAAAAGTTCTCATCGAACACCTCTAAGCTGACATCCCCCTTGGAGATGACGTGCCGCGTCCAACCCTCGGGTATTTGGGCACTGTGGGGCACAGATGTCCGCTTTGGGTCAAAAGCGGACGTAACGCTCGCCGGCCGCGATGTCTGCTTCGTGCCCAAAAGCGGACAGAAAGCCCGTTCTACGGCAGAGAGCCAGCGGACAAGATCAGTCTCGCCTCAAAGCCGTCCTTTCTGCCCGGGACCGGAGACATGAGTTCAAGACGCCCACCTGCCTGGCGCATGATCTGATCGACGATCGAAAGGCCGAGGCCCGTCCCCGGCACTCGGCTCGTTCCGGCTCGCTCAAAACGCTTGGTCAGCCCAGCCAGCTCGTTGGAGCTGACCACGGGCCCTTCGTTGACGACCTGGATATTCGGCCCCGGTCCAATCACGACTGAAATCGGTGAGTCTGGGGCACCATGCGCAAGCGCGTTATCGAAGAGATTTTGCAAGGCGATCCCGAGCGCATCCGGATCTATGGCAGCGATCACGGATTTCTCCGGGCCCGGCTCGAAGACGATGCGCTCAGCAAGATTTCGGCGCCGCGCATAGTCTGCCACCACCAAACGCGTCACTGCGATCAAATCCGTCTCTGTGCGGTCGAGGCCAAGGCCGGCCTCGGCCCTTGCGAGCTGGAGCATTTTCTCAATACGCTTGCTAAGTTGCCCCAGCATGGTGACTAGCTGGGTGGCGCGGACCTGGTCGGGACGACCGCGCAAATTCTCAGCAATGAGCTCGGCTTGCGCGCGGGCCGCGGCAATCGGATTGCGGAGCTCATGCGCGCTGTTGGCAGCAAACGACC
>CAZGRF010000754.1:0-2014 GCA_964527825.1 uncultured Pirellulales bacterium | reverse complement strand
ATTCCTTCTGCGCCTGCTCGGTGTATCGGCTGTCCGTGATCAAGTACGTGCTGCTCTTCGTGACGGCAGCCCAACTGTCCCCGCCCGAGAAGGCCGTTACATAGGTGACGTCAACCGGCTTGGTGAGAATGAGGCAGTCGATACTCCTTTTTCTCAGTTGTCGACGGATGTTCTGAACGCGCTGCCGGATGATCTCGGTCTTCATGTCACGTCCCCCATATTGTGGGGTCCCATTTGCTGATGGACAGGCATACGCGCGTCAATTATCGGGATATCGGCGAAGAGATAAAGACAATTCGCCGCGCGTTTGGCATCCGCCTTGTCGTTTACTATACTTTCATAGAAGTGAGATTATGCGGAGGAAAGCTGCTGGGCGGGCAGTTTGCGGTGTTTTCCGCGAGGGGTAGTGGACTTCTGTGCGATTCATTCCCACGAATAGGACGGTGGCCCCCGTCCTATTTCCATCTTGCCGACAGGACCCGCGGGCATTAGAATACGGCCCTGTTTCGATAAGATCTGCTGATTGATTGTAAGACAGTCTCCCTTATGTTCTTACCTATTCGAACGAACGTTGTGCCGCGTCGGACGCCCTACGTCAACTACGCGCTCATCGTTTTGAACATCGCTATTTTCATGGCGGAGTTCGGGGTCGATCCGCGGGTCGGCCAGGTTGGCTTTCGCCCCTGGGTCGGGCATTTCGTGCTCGTCCCCCGCGTCTCGCCTTGGTGGACGTTCGTGACGTACGCCTTCCTGCACCACGATTTCTGGCACATTCTCTTCAACATGTTCTTCCTGCACCTGTTCGGCCGCAACGTCAACGACAAGCTCGGCCACTGGGGTTATCTCGTATTCTATATCTTCGGCGCCGTCGCCGGCGGGCTGGGCCAGGCGGCACTGCACGTATCCACGCCCGCGCCTACACTGGGAGCCAGCGGCGCCGTGGCCGCCGTGATCGGCGCCTATCTCGTGCTGTTCCCGCAAACCTTGCTGACCATCGTGTATTGGTTCTTCTTCATCGGGACGATTGAGCTGCCGGCGCTGTATTTCATCGCGCTGAAGATGATTCTGCTCGACAACGTGCTGTCGCGCGGGCAGGGCAGCATCGCCTACGATGCCCACTTGGCGGGCTATGGTTTTGGCATCGGCGTTACCCTGATTCTCCTGGCGACGCGCCTTGTCGGCAGCAGCAGTTACGACCTGTGGGCCATGCTCAAGCGGTGGAACCGTCGTCGCCACTACCGGGACGTCGTGGCGGGCGGATACGATCCCTTCACCGGGACGGCGGCACGCAAACCTGTGGTTGCCGCGGAGGTCAAGAAGACCGTCGCGCAGGTGCAGGCGGAAGCGGAGGTCCGTGAGCTGCGCACCGCGATCAGTCAGCGCATCATGGAGCGCAATCTGACGGAGGCGGCGAATCTGTACGTAGAGCTGATGAAAGTCGACAGCGGCCAACTGCTGCCCCGCCAGTACCTGCTCGACATTGCCAACCAGTTGGCCAGCGATCATCGGCCCGCCGAGGCCGCCTGGGCGTATGAACAGTTTCTGACCCACTATGGCACGTATGAGCACGCCGAGCAGGTCGAGCTCATGCTCGGCATCCTCTACGCGCGCTACCTGCACAAGGCCGAGGAAGCCGTCAAGCACCTCCAGCGCGCCGCCGAAAGACTCTCCGACCCCGGCCAGGTAAAACTCTGCCAAGAAGAGCTCGCCCGCCTCCAAGCCTGACCCCGCCGTCTTCCTCACAATCAGCAAGCGTGATGGGCCTGAACCCATGCACGCATTCCACGGGTGGAACCGAAGCCAGTCAACCACCTCCAAGCCGAATCCCACGACGCACGACCTCATGCCGCGCAGGTACTTTCGGTCGATTATTTCCGTGAAGTCGGGCCAGCCGGTGCATAGAATATGCTCATAAGAGCGGTCTGCATCGAATCCCGCGTTATCTGTACGCCGGAAGAGCTGATGGAGGCTTGAGATGAAGGACGCCATTGTCGAACAAACCCGCCGCATTAGG
>CAZGRF010000753.1:0-2015 GCA_964527825.1 uncultured Pirellulales bacterium | reverse complement strand
CCGTATTGCAGCTCGCCCATGGGACTTCTGTTGCTGTGGACGTTGATCCGGATCGCCCGGGCCGGCAGTCCGTCCAGTTCGATGATCTGCCCGGCATAGGTGGGCGCGCTGGTGCCTCTGTCCAGCTCGTAGCCGCCGAGAGTCATCCACTCATTCGGCTCCGCGGCGTACTCGATGGTGACGTCCTTGAGGCCGAAGCCGAGCCACATCTCGTACAGGCCGTTGTAGTTCCAGACGTGTATCTGGTACAGCTTGTAAACGCGGTCAAAATCGTACTGAAGCCAGACGGGATCGCCTGCGGCAGCCTTGCCCGACCACATGGTGGCGTCGCCGGTGCCATGTTGTCCATCCGTCAGGCCGGAGCCATTGACGATGGTCTCGAGTTCGCCCGACCCTGCGGCGGTGGTCAGCGACGTTGTTACCGCAATATCCTCGATCGTATAGTACAGCGGCTCGGTGGTGAAGCTCCAGACGTTGCCTTTGAAAACTGCATAATCCGGAGCGCCGTTGACTTCGTCCACACGCCAGTAGTAAGTCGTGCCAAATTCCAGTCTGCCGGGATCGTAGCTATTAGTATTCAGGCCTTCCACCAAAGTCACGCTCTGCGCATCTGCTGCGGTAGCATCGTTCACATCATCGAAATCGGTGCCCAAGAAGAGACTATGCGTAACCGCAAACTCCGCGGGCGTCCAGCCAAGGGTTACATCTCTAACGATATCTGATGCGCCATCTGCCGGGCTCGGATTGATGCTGACGTTTTCCGGAACGTATGGAATCACCTCCGGCAGCTCAGCGGTATCGACCTCAGCATCATTCGTAATCAAGAACCCATCGATCAATAGACCGTCTTCTCTGTAGGCGATCTCCAATGTGTAGGTCCCGGGATCCATCGTGAATTCAACAGCATCATTGCCCGGGTAGTCGGCATAGTGACCCACTTGCTTCCAGAACCATTCTGTGGAAGTACCCACTAGGTAGTCAAGATTGTTGAAATTGACCCAGTCGTCAGCGGAAACCGTGATATTGAGGGTAGCTCCCTGGATACGAACCCAGCAGGAGTCGTCGTCGTCTCCAGCCACACTGCAGAGGAGCCGAAGATACATTGTATAGGTCCCTCCCTCTGTGATTCTTACGCGATACCTCGCTACACCCGTCGATGGAGGATTGCCGCTGCTATTGTTTCCGGCGGCTACGGTAATGTACTTCCCGCCGGATGCGGTATCATCATCTACTATTTGAAGCGGTGCGCTCATGGAAGAAGCTCGTTCAGCTTCTCCCCAGATATGCTCGGCCTTTATTGTGCCCGTAGTCACACAAAAAAGCACATATAGAATTAGTAAACAAAGAGATTTTCTACCCATGACAGACCTCCTTAAAAAGAGCAACGTCTCGGGGGACGTAATCGAGCTGCGCCGATATGCCGACGTGAGCTCACAGAGCAGTCCAGAATCTGTACCATTGCACCTCCCTTCAGCCGGAAAGCCAAACGATCTACAAGAAGGCCGCATTGATGACTGCGACTGGCATGATCGTACCGATCTATTCTGATGTGCCTTCTATGCGTATGCCGACGGCACTAATGGTCCAAGGATCCGACAGCGGCATGCTGCACCCACAAGATCCAGTCCCCAGGCGTCGTGCCGGCCCCCCTCGTTGGGCTCCCACCACCTGATGAGGCCTGGGAAGCAGGGACCGTCGCAAAACCTGCGAGCAGAAAGACACGCGACCTCGTCTTGCAGGCAGCGCAGCTCCGGGAATCCAACCAACTATTCAGTGCGGATCTACTGCACACTCTCCAAATCCGATTCCTTTGCTGTCCGCCTCGCCGCGCGAAAACGGCAAAGCAGCGTTCCAGAGGGGGCCTGTGTCACGTGGACACAGGCCCCGTCTCTGCGCAAAGAAGCTTCGTTCCTGTTATCGGTCACCGACCAGGTACCGAACCTCGCCGTCGGACAACGCGCGGTTGTAGATGCGGAAATCATCGATCGAGCCGTTGAAATACGGATCGTCCCACT
>CAZGRF010000752.1:0-2022 GCA_964527825.1 uncultured Pirellulales bacterium | reverse complement strand
CAGGTTCCTACACAACTGGCGAAAGATTACAGGTAAGGAGCCATACCCGCGCTACGAGACGATCCGTGATGAGTTTATTGGTCGGTGGCGCGGGTTCGCCTCGTTCCTGAAGGACGCTGACCTGGGTGGGCCGACTGTGACGCAGGCGGAGGTCACGTACGTGAACCACATCCCTAGAGATTCGTGTTGGTCCCGGGCAGACGACATGCCAAAGGTGTTCTCGTGCCTCAGACTTCTTGATGAGCCTGATCTGTTCGGGCCGATGGAGACCATGGAGTTTGCGATACGGCGTCGCTTGCGTGACAACCGCGGACGACTACACGTCACGGCGGCCCCGGCGTTCGCTACGAGAGACAAGTCGGTTATGATTCGTATGGTGCTCACAGCGAGAGGCCCGGTCGCGGACAGCTCCGATGGAGCCATACTGGATTGGATGGCGATGGGCCGCGCCGCGATCGTCAACAGCTTCACGGCCCTTACGACCCCGGAGGCACACAGGTTTTGGCGGAGGACGAACTGATGCCTCAAGTGCCTGCTGCCATCAATGACTTCAGCATGGACAAACTGACCGACCAAGGCCTTCGGCTCTGCGTGTCTTCGGACTCACTCCCGTACCAAGGGATGCTCACGGAGCAAGGGGACTCAGGCAACCCTCCCCCGCGACCGTTCCAGGACAGGGATGCAAGTGTCGATACGGGCGACACGATCGAAATGCCGCCGTGGCTCATCGACGTGCTGCCGCGCCTTGAGCAACTTGCGGCCCTCCCGGAGGACTGGGACTCCTACGGTAGCCCGCCGCCGTCCCTGAAGTTGATGTGGGACGCGCTGGTGGCTATCCAACGGGCTGAGCGCCTCCTTCGGTACAGACAGCGCGCTGAGCGCCTCCTTCGGGACAGACAGGCCCAGCCGACAACGATGCCGACGCCAAGCCTTGTCCCGCTTTCTGGCGGGGGAATACAGATCGAGTGGCAGACGCCACTGAAGGAGCTGGAGCTGGAGTTCTTCGAGGAACGTGGCACCGTTGCACTTGCCGTAGATATAGCTACGGGCGAAACGACCGAGGGCGAGTTTTGTGCGACCGATTTCGACACGGTCAGTCACCTGCTGGCGTGGCTCATGTCGCGCTGACTACGCTGGGGGACGATAGGTGATGCCCACGCCTCGCCGCGACGATGCAACAATTCCAGACGCCGAGGACCTATATCGCCGACTTGCCAAAGACTGGATCGTGCCGGATGCAGTATATGGAGGCCTGCGAATCTCAAGTGGCGCATTCAGGGACCCTGACAGTGAGATATCAGTTCACCTTTCTTCGATGATAGCGCCAGAGGACAGCCTGGCATACGGAGGGGAGAACATCGTGGCCTTGGCAGCTGTGACTGCGGGAGAAGCTCGCCGCCTCGAGCAAGCGGTGGTTCGGGAACCCCAGCCGCGCGATCCCGCACACGCCCTGGTCTGCGGCCGGCAACCCAAGAACGTTCGGCGTCAGCTCGCGCGTTTGGCTAGATGGATATGCTACCCGGATGATGAGGTAGTGGCTGACATCATCGGCCCTCCTCAACGATAGCGGCGGGGCTCAGTCCCTCTCGTGCTCGCATCCGCCGCCGCATGGCCCGCCAGTTGCCCCCGCATGTCTAGACCTTAACCAAGCGACTTTTTGAGGCCCTTTTTGGCCATGTAGTTCGAGGGACGCAATGCCCATCTCGCGCCAGGAGGTCGGCGGGGGGTTCACGGCCGCGGCGACAGGAACTTCTCGATCCCGGCGGCGAGCTTGCTGGCCCGCTCGGCCGTGCGATCGGGCGGAATCTCGCGGTAGATGTCGGTGATGTCGCCCCGGCGGTCGCGCAGCAGCTCGCACAGCCGCCGGGCCGTCAGCCGGTCGCCCCCGGCCACGCCCACCCGGTCGCACCAGCGCCGGTCGATCAGCAGGTTCCACTCGCGCTTCGACGACGGCGCCTCCGGGCGGTACGACGTGTCGATCACGTCGTAACTCCCGGAGCTCCTGTGCGATACCGCGTACGT
>CAZGRF010000751.1:0-2023 GCA_964527825.1 uncultured Pirellulales bacterium | reverse complement strand
GGGCGAAACTGCCCGAGCGTGACGCTGCGGGATTGCCAGTTCCTCAGCAACTCGGCCACCGGCAGCGGTGGTGGCGTACGGCTCTACAGTAGCGCCGACCTGATCGACTGCCTGTTTTCCGGCAACCGCAGCAGCGACAACGGCGGCGGCATCGACGCCTTTGACGACCTGAACCGATCCATCATCCAACTGAAGCTCGAAAACTGCAGCTTCGGTGGCAACACGGCTACGGAAGGGCTCGACGGCCAGGGCGGCGCCATTCACTTCCAGGATTTCAATGCCCTTGCGACGAACTGCAGTTTTGTCGGCAACCGGGCCAAGAACGGCGGCGCCATGTTCCTGACCGGCGGCAACATGGTCGTCAAGGGATGCATCGTCAACGACAACGAAGCAATCGGCGGAAGTGGCATTGATACGCAATCCGCTCTTGACCTTGGCGCGCTGGATCCCGTGGGTGTGTCTGGCGCGCGTAAGACCGGCGCGTTCCGCGTGCTGGAGGAGGGAATCGGTACGGATATCGGTGGCGGCGTGGTCTGTGCCGAGACCGCCGCGACGTTCGAGGACACCACGTTTAGCCACAACTCTGCCCAAGGCTTCAAGGGTTCCGGCGGCGCCATCAGCTTCTTCGGTGGTCGCGTCGACCACGTGGTGAAGAACTGCCTCTTTGCCGGCAACGCGGCCTACCGCAACGGCGGCGCCATTGCCTGCGAGCAATACGCTACGCCCATCGTGCGTGGGACCACCTTCACCGAGAATGAGGCGGGCCGGCTGGGCGGTGCGCTCTACTGCGATTGGGGATCGGACCTGACCGTGACGGACAGCATCTTCGACCGGAACACCAAGCTGGCGATTGCCGAGATTGACTGGGGCAACTCCAGCATCACGTACAGCTTGTTCCACGACAACCGTGACGGTGACTACGGGGTCTACGACACGGTGACGCAAACGCGGAGTCTCTCGGTCGGAGCGGCGCTGGATGTGACGAACATCAACGCCGACCCGTTGTTCGTGCAAGGCCCCATCGGAACGGTCTATCTGAGCCAGACCGAGGCCGGCCAATCGGCTACCAGCCCGGCGGTGGATGCGGGCAGCGACTTCGCCGCGAACATCGGTCTATCCGAACTGACCACCCGGACCGACGGCGTCGTGGACTCCGGCCTTGCGGACATCGGCTTCCACTTCCCCGACCATACGGCGCTGCCAAAATACAAGCTGACCGTCGAGGTGGCCGGCGGCCGGGGCACGGTGTCTCCGACCACCGGTGAGTACTATGCCGGCACGGCGGTGCAACTGACCGCCAAGCCGGGATCAGGCTGGCGCGTCGACCGGTGGGTCGGAACCAGCGATGACACCTCGGTTGATACGTCGAATCTGGTCGTCATGGGGCCGGACCGCTATGTGACGGTTTCCTTCCGACAGCCCAAGACGATTGCCGTTGGCAATGATCCCAACTACACCAGCATCGAGCGTGCCCTCTACGACGCAAAGGATGGCGACGTGATTCTCTTGCCCTCGGGGACCTACCGCCCCGTCTATCCGTGGGCGTCGCTCACCATCCAAGGCAAGAATGTGACGATCACAAGCTCCAACCCGGACGATCCAAGTGTGGTAGCCGACACGGTCCTGAATGGTTTCAGGTTTGCGATCTACAACGTCGGGCCTGAGACGCGGATCGAAGGCATTACCATGCGAGACACGAACTGGTACGCTGGGGATGGAGACAACGGCCGGAACGCTGATGGCGAGAACGGTGGTTACATCGAAGGCGGCGCGATGCGGCTCTTCAATGCGTCGCCTACGATTAGGAGTTGCGCCTTTATCAACCTGTCTATAACTGGCGGCGACGGCGGCAACGGCGCCAACGGAAGCCAGGACCACGAGATGGGATACGATGGCGGCTGGGCCGGCTTTGCCTATGGCGGCGCGGTCTACTGCGGTTATCTCAGTAAGCCGACGTTCGAGAACTGCACCTTCCAGGATTGCTATGCGCGCGGCGGCAACGGTGGTAATGGCGGCAACCCCC
>CAZGRF010000750.1:0-2026 GCA_964527825.1 uncultured Pirellulales bacterium | reverse complement strand
GAAGACGCGATTCTTGCTTGCCAGGAAACACTTAAGCTCGAGCACAACAATACCGGAGCCATCTATTCTCTCGGAAGAGCCTATCTAAAAGCAAACAAACCTGTCCAGGCTGTGGATGCCTTTTCAAAGGCGGTCAAACTCAAAGACAACTATGCTCAGGCATGGCATTGGCTAGGTGTTGCGCTGGAACAATGTGGTAGGCACGAGGATGCCGCCAAGGCATTTGAAAAAACAACCACTCAAAGCAACACTGACACTAACCAGGTCACTTGAAGCAAAGATGACTCATCGATGTACCAATCCAGAATATCCAATTGCCCTGGGCATGGAAGTTGGACACCCTATGACCAAAGAATCCCTCTTCTCCGATTTCTGGCTCGCCAGCGACCTGATACGTAGCGATGACAGCGCGCCGAAGTAGTGGAAGAACCAAGGACATGAACAGGGAAGCGAGATGACATGAGACGAACTTCTGTATCTGATCTCCCAAGGACAATAGCCGAGGTGTTCCAATACGAGACACCATTCGCGTTGATGGAGGACCCCACCGATGAGCGAATACCAGTACTACGAATGGCAAACCCTTGACCGGCCGCTCACTCCCGAAGAGCGGGCGGCGGTGAACGAGCTGTCCAGCCACATTGAAGTCACGTCGTCGCAGGCGGTCGTCACGTACAGTTGGGGCGACTTCAAACATGACCCCAGGCAGGTGCTGGCGCGCTATTTCGACGCCTTCCTGTACCTGGCCAACTGGGGCAGCAAGCGGCTGGCGTTTCGCTTCCCCAAGGGACTGCTGGATCCCAGGCGGGTCGAGCCGTACCTGTGGGAGTATTGCATCGAGCTGGAGCCGGTCGGCGACTACTTGATCCTGGACATCTCGCTGGACGACGAGGAAGGAGGAGAGTGGATCGAGGGCGAGGGCTGGCTCTCCTCGTTGAGCCGGCTGCGCGATGACTTGCTGGAAGGGGACTATCGGGCGTTGTACCTGGCCTGGCTGCGCGCCGCCGAGCTCCAGGACGCCGACGACGCCGAGCTTGAGCCGCCCGTCCCGCCCGGCCTGAGCGAGCTTTCCCCACCCCTGACGAGTTTCGTCGAGCTCTTCGGCCTGGACGACTACCTCATCCAGGCCGCGGCCGGGGCCAGCCCACAGCGCCAACCGGCGCCTGCCATCCCGCCGGAAGAGGCCATCGCTCGCCTGTCGCCGGCCGAACGCGATGCGTTCCTGGTGCGGCTGGCGCGTGGCGAGGCGCACTTGTCGTTGGCGCTCAACCGTCGCCTGCAAGAGCTGATCGGCGCGTCCCGACCGGCCGTCAGCGCGCCCCGGCGCACGTGGGGCGAGTTGTGGGCGACGGCCGACCGGCTGCGGTGCGAGGCGGAGCGGCGCGCCGCCGAAGCTGCCGAGGCCAGGCGCATCCAGGAGTTGCAGGCGTTCGCGCTGCATGAGGCCGAAACCTGGCGTGACGTCGTGGCCTTCATCGAGGAGAAGAAACCTGCCTCTTACGACAAAGCGGTAGCGCTGCTCGTCAAGCTGCGCGACCTGGCCCACTACCAGGGCAACGTGGCCGATTTCCAAGCGCGGGTCACGGGCCTGCAAGAGCGCTACGCCAACCGGCCGGCGTTGCGTGATCGCCTGCAACGGGCCAGGCTTCGCCCTGAGGCTCTGCCCGAAGGGTTGGTTTGACGACGGCACGGCTGGGAGGGTTGGCATGAACCGAGATGGACTGAGGCACTTATTACATCATGGCTCCTTGATCGTGGGAACGATTCGGGAACGATTTGTCTTTGAGAGCTTGGACGAAGGGCAAGCCATTCTGGAGAGAATCAATGAAAGCGATTGAAGTACCCAACGTCAACGAACGTCGTCGCATTCCCATGCAGGACATCCGCGCTGTGGTGAAGCAGATCGCGGAGAAGTTCCAGCCGGAGAAGATCGTCCTCTTCGGCTCTTACGCCTGCGGCAAGCCCAGGCCGGAGAGCGACGTGGATTTGCTGGTGGTGATGGAGACGCCTTTGCGTTCACGCCAGC
>CAZGRF010000749.1:0-2031 GCA_964527825.1 uncultured Pirellulales bacterium | reverse complement strand
TGCGGGAATTCATCGCCTTCCGCACGCGATCTTCGATCCGGGGTCCCCATCAAGAAGGCACCGGGCATGATGAGCTTGAACTCCATGCCAACGGAGTTTGTAGCTTCCGGGGGCGACCGAAACTTGCCGTAGTACTCCTCCGCTTTCTTGATGTACTTGGGGTCGAGGTCTCTGGCTTTTGTAATTAGCGTGCGTGCAGCTCCCGTCTGGCCATTCTTGTCATACTTCTGGTGCGCCTCAAAACATAAGTCCGCAGCATCTTCGCGCCTTTTGCTGGAGAAGCGAACACATTTGTCCAGAAAGCCGATGCCCGTGTTAACATCGCCCAGGCTGCTCAGAACGCTCACTCCCATCTTCCAAAATACTCTTGCTGCTTCGTCGCCTTTGTTTGGGTCCAGATCTATGGCTACGTCGAGCAACCTTCCTGCCTCCTCATGCATGCCATTGTCAGAGTACCTTTCCGCTATCCGAATGCATTCCCGCGCTGCTTCTGCCTGCAAGGAAGGGGCTTGCTGTGGCACCCTTGAGAATATCCGCACCAGCGTATCCACTAACCCGGCATCAGGTGGCCACTGCTTGGCGATTCGGATCGTAGTCCTTATGGCAGACTCTCTCGTGAGTGAGTTGGCCGCAATGGCGTCCTCAATATAGCTCTCCGCTTGGCGCAAATTCTTCTCCAGCAGCAGTCTTTCTGCAATTTCCAGATATGTATCTCCTATTCGATCTTGGTAGTTCGTTCTTAACAGAATGGCGCGCCGAAAGCTTGCTCTTGCCTCGCGGTGGTCATTGCTCATCAAGTAACACTTGCCCAACAAGAAATGCGCTTCGGCATCTTTGGGATTGGCCATCACTTCAAGCTTCAGCAATTCGATGGCTTGCGTGTACATGCCAGCGTCCATATACTGTTTGGCTTTTTCAACCTCTCGCGAGCCGCAGCCACCAAAACAGACGAAGGTCAATACCATGAGCCACAGGACCGCCATAGACAATGAGTCTTCATAGTTGCGAGAAACCATCTCGGATTCCTTTCAAGGAGGATCTTCTCTCCGCCGGATACGCGCGCCGAGAATTGAAGCTATCCGGCACTTTTTCTCCGTCTCAAAGAGCCAGCAGTTCCCAAATCCATGGTCATATTGTAGGGAACCGTCAGCGGAAAAGGCAAGACTCTTAATTGATGATGGATGATTGGGGACGGATGATTGGATGCGTTGCCTTCTACAGCCGGCGGGAGAATCCCCTTGACGCCGTGATATTTGTTATGTCTTCCCACAAAGAGGGTACGGATTCGAAGTGACAACTTGATGGGGGATGGACATCGTCAATCATGTTTCGCCAAGCCTACACAAGCGGCCCAGGGCAGACCCGCCGCCGCTTGACGCAGGGGGTACCTGTAGAGGCAAAGCCAACTTCGGAATTTCTGGGCCGAAAACGGGGATGGTGCGAAGGAACGACGCCAACTTGCGGGGCAGGGCGGGGTAGTGGGGAGGGATAGGTTATTTTTGGCAGTAGTCGATGATGCGGGCGATTTCGCTGCGGAGATCTTTGCGGGCGACGATCATGTCGACGAAGCCGTGCTCGAGCATGAACTCGGCGGTCTGGAAGCCCTCGGGCAGCTCGACCTTGATCGTCTCGGCGATCGTGCGGGGGCCGGCGAAGCCGATCTGAGCGCCGGGCTCGGCGATGATGACGTCGCCCAGCATGGCGAAGCTGGCGGTGACGCCGCCGGTCGTCGGGTCGGCCAGGACCGAGATGAACAGGCCCTTGGCGTCGTCGAGGTGGGCCAGCGCGGCCGAGGTCTTGGCCATTTGGCCCAGGGAGACGACCCCCTCGTGCATCCTGGCGCCGCCGGAGCAACTGACCACGACCAGCGGCAGCGACTCCTCAATGGCCATGTCCACGGCGACGCAGAACTTCTCGCCGACCACGGCCCCCATCGAGCCCATGAGAAAGTTCGGTTCCATGACGCCGAGGACGACGCCGCGACCCTTGATGAAGGCCTTGCCGATCTGGATGGCTTCCTTGGCCCCGGAT
>CAZGRF010000748.1:0-2032 GCA_964527825.1 uncultured Pirellulales bacterium | reverse complement strand
TCGTCGCCGTCACGGAAGGCAAGCTGGACTTCGGTCCGTGGGAGCAGATCTTCTACGGGGAGTTCGACGGCAAACGGCGCAAGCGCGTCCTGGTGAAGATCATCGGCGAGTAGGAAGGCATCCGGCGTCATGCGGCTATTGCTTTTTCTCTTTCAAGTCTTCGGGATCTCGCTATCCGGTGCGTTGCAGCCGGGACCAGTCACGGCGGCCGCTATCACGATGGGGGCGCGCAACCGATTCGCTGGCACGTTGATGGCCCTCGGCCATGGCGTCATTGAGTTTCCTCTGATGGTCCTGCTTATCTTCGGGGTCGGTGAGCTGCTCAAGCTTCCCCCCGTGGGGATCGGTATCGGCTTGGCTGGCGGGACGTTCTTGGTCATCATGGGTGTGCAGATGTTCAAGGACCTGAGTAAGACCGACGATTCCTCGCTGCCTGTCACCAAGGGCGGGCCGCTGATGGCCGGCGTCGTATTGACAGGTGGTAATCCGTATTTTCTCATCTGGTGGGCGACGGTGGGGCTGACGCTGGTAACCACGGCCAAGGGCTTCGGAGTCTGGGCGTTCGTTCTATTCGCCTTTACGCATTGGGCTTGCGATCTGGTCTGGTTGACGATCCTTTCCTGGGGCAGCTTCAAGGGCGCGTCTGTGTTGGGGCCAAAGCGTCGGCGGGTGGTGCTGCTATTCTGCGCCGTCGCACTTTTGGGTTTCGGGGCCTACTTCATCGGCGACAAGCTGGTCGAGTTGATCCGCCTAATACGGCCGACACCGGCGCCGGCCTGAGCTGTCACGCCGGTGGGGCCGGCGGGCCGTCTGGAGGGGCCTCCGGGACATCCGACAGTCCCGGAGTGGCTATCTCGCCAGGGTCGAGAATCTCTTTGAGATTGTGCTTGGCGAGAAACTGTTGCTGCGCCCGCACGATCTTTCCCAGGGTTTCATGCTGCTCCAAGTTCGGCTGCGCCAGAGCGGCAGCGGCCACGGCCTCGGCGATCTCCGCCAATGTGATATGCTCCGGGGCCCGGGCCGGTACGAAGCCTACGCTCGGCTCGTACGTTTTCAACAGGAGCCTCTTCTCCAGGAGACGATCCAGAATTAGATCCCCGAATTCCGTGGGGATGTCCAATCGACTCCAGAGCACTTCGGGTGACATCGGACCTTCACGGCGCTCGAAGGCCTCGGCGATCTCGCGTGCGACGTTGATGACGGTCAGGTCGTTGGTGATGAAGTACTCGCGGTCCCTCTTCCTGGCCGCCGCAATCTCGGCCGCATCGAGCGTCTTGAGATGTTGCGTGGTGAACGTCAGTTGCAGGCCGAACAGGGCGATCAGCCAGGTGATGTGAATCCAGAAGACACTGAGTGGGATCAGCCCTACGACGCCGTAGATCTTGCTGTAAGGGATGAATCGGGTCACGTACGTGCTGAAACCGTATTTGGCGAAACTCCAGACCAATGCCGCCACCGCCGCACCCCAAAGCGCCGAGCCCGGTCGGACCTTGGTGTTGGGCAGCAGGAAGAATAGCAGAAAGAACGCCAGAAGCGAGGGTAGGTATGACAGAACGAAAGGTGCGATGTGGGACAGCACCGTCGTTTCGAGGTCCCTGAACGCCGCGTATTGCGTGGTGATGTAGATGCCTACGCCCAGCAGCAGGGGGCCGAGCGTCAACAGGGCCCAGTAATTGATCATCCGGTGCAGGAAGCTGCGCCCGCGAGAGACGTGCCAGATGTGGTTGAAGGCCCTCTCAATGGTGGACAGCAGCCCCAGCGCCGCCCAGATGACCAGGACGACACTCAGTATGCTCAGGGACTTGCGGTCCAGGCCGCCGAAGAATCGACTGATGATCTGGTCGATTTGATCGGTAAGCATCACAGTCTCTTCCGCACCGTCCGTCTCCTGCGTGTACTCGATTTCGGTCAGGTGGAGTTGCTCGTAGGCGAACTGCTTGAACCTCTCGCCCATGTCCCGGTAGCCGGGAAACGACTGGAAGATCAGCAGAACGACAATCGTCAGCGGGACCAGGCCGAAGATCGTGTAGTA
>CAZGRF010000747.1:0-2033 GCA_964527825.1 uncultured Pirellulales bacterium | reverse complement strand
CGTGCATCTGCAACAACGCGCTTGTCGATGAGACCCTCGTGGTAGGCCCGTGTCGCCAGCCAGGGGGTACGATTGGCATGTGAGGTGTCTGCTGCTTCGAGCGGCAGGTTCGGATCGTAGCTGGGAATCCACAGCCAGGTGTAACCGGCCTCCGTTGTCCGAGGCAGCAGGCCCCAGTTGTCCGGGATACGGTTGGCTATTCCCTCTGAATGAGGGGCGGGACTGTTGGGGTCGTCGCGTATCGTCAAGTAGATGTCGATTAGTTGCTGGGCCCAAGTCCGATAGATGTACTTGCGGTAGCCCAGCTCGTCGAAATCCAGGCAGAGGCAGGCGAAATGTTCACGGACGTCTCGGCCGCTGTTGAGAACCGCCAGGACGTTCCGGAAGGATCTTGCATTCTGCATGTGCCACAGCGTGATCGACGGCTTGTAGTAGAGCCATTTCTCGACCACCTGGCGCTCGACGAAGTCGGCAATGTCTCGCCAGGCAGGATCGTCGGTTTCATACAGGGCCCGCGCGACCATCATAAAGCCGACACTTCCCTGGAAGTCGCAAAGCTGGCTGTGACCGCCGGTTTCGGCCTGAACCGTGTCCAGATAGAAGCAGGGCCAATCGCCGCGCGATTGCCCGTGCCAGATCAGAGGATGGCGGTTGACGGTGGCCTCGTCGATGGCCTGCAAAGTCAGGCTCTTGGCGTATTCAAGGTAGGCGATTTCGCCGGTGGCGCGCCACATATCGACGAGGGCCTGGAGCTCGCGACGTAGGTAATAGATATTCATCCCATCAGAGAGGCTCCGGCCCAGGTTGTCGGTGGCATGAGCCAGATAGTCTTGTCCGAATGCCGCGATGAGTCGGTCGTACAGCAACGGACGGTTCTCCAGCGCGACGGGAGACATACTGGAGTCCAGGACCGGTAAGGTCAGTGCGTACACGCGCGGTTTTGAATGAGCCGGCGCGGCGACGATCCCGGCGATCACGAGGACGAACACGGCAAACGTTTTTGTCATGCTCCGCAACTGTGTATGGAGTCGGTTCATGCGATTGTCTTCCCCCCGTTATGCCGAGGCGGACTACTCACGAGAAAGCGTCTTGCGGCCGGGATCATTATCGGGCCATCCTGCCTCCTCATTGGCAGGTACTATATCACATTATACTCATTTCCGTCGCGCAAGGCAAGCGTAGGATGAGCTTACTCGACCGATAGGTTGCAGCCATGCACGTACTCTATATCCATCAGTACTTCGCTTCCCGCAAGGGCCGAACCGGGACGCGCTCCTACGAATTCGCGCGCTACCTGGTCGGCAAAGGCCATCGCGTGACCATGCTTACCTCGGGTCTGGCCAACGCGGAGTTTCCGGTAGCGAAGGGACAACCCTACAGCGAGCACAGGATCGAAGGCATTCGCGTGGTGTCGATTCCGGCCGCATACAATGATCCGAACATGGGAACGGCCCTCAACGGTTGGCAGCGGATGCTCAAGTTCTACGAGTTCGCCCGAGGTGCTTTCCTTGTCGGCAAGGACCTCGACCGACCTGATGTGGTGTTTGCCACGCACACACCCTTGACGGTAGGTTTGGCGGGCGCTTCGCTGGGCCGGCATTTCGATGTTCCTTTTGTCTTCGAGGTGCGCGACCTCTGGCCACAGGCACTGGTGAATGTCGGCGCCCTGAAGAACCCGGTCGCGATCTGGTGGCTGAGTCGCATGGCTCGGAAGATCTATGGCCGGGCGCATCACATCGTTGCGCTGTCGCCCGGCATGAAGGACGGCATCGTGGGCGCGGGCGTCGCTCCGGACAAGGTGACGGTGATTCCGAACGCCAGCGATCTGGACCTCTTCCATCCCGGCCTCGACGGCAGCGCGGCGCGCGCACGATTGGGTCTCGGAGCACGTTTTGCCGCCGTCTACTTCGGAGCGATGGGTCTGGCTAACGGCCTGGACTACGTTATCGAAGCAGGACGGATTCTTGCCGAGCGCCGGCGGGACCACATCGTGCTCGTGCTTCACGGCGGCGGGGGCAAACGCGCTGAGCTGG
>CAZGRF010000746.1:0-2037 GCA_964527825.1 uncultured Pirellulales bacterium | reverse complement strand
TTCGGTCCGGCGTCGCCGATATCGCCCGATCCGATGGTCGTGATGGTCGGATCGACTTCGCGCATCTTCTGCTCGACCAGGTTGTGCTTGAGAACGTAGTGACTCAGCGCCATATAGCCAAGCTGCCAGTCGCCCCACATTTCATTTCCGACGCACCACAAGCGAACGTCGAAAGGCTTGGCAGAGCCATTGACTTTCCGCAGGGCTCCCATCGGAGTGGCTACGGACCCGTTGGCGTATTCCAATTCAGCCGCGGCCGAGTACGCATCGCCAAAACCGGTATTGACGGCAATCACCGGCTCAGCGCCCACGATGCTGCAGAAATCGATGAATTCGTGCATGCCAAAATCATTGTGCTCGACACCCGTCCATGCGGGGTTGGTTCGCGGCGGACGCTTGTCCCTGTCACCGATCCCATCGCGCCAGTCGTAACCACTCACGAAATTGCCTCCCGGCCAGCGATAGACAGTGGCATTCAGCTCTTTAAGCAGTGCGAGCGTATCGGCACGCATGCCGTTGATATTATCCGCCGGCATGATCGAGACGGTGCCGACAAGACATGAGCCATTGTCGACTTTGATTTCCAGTTTGCCACCCGTTGTGTCCCCACCGCTGGTAAGCCAGAAAGGATATTTCACATACTGCTTCTCTATTGTCCCAAACCGCATCGAATCCCGCTGATTGTCGCCCCATACCAGCGATACCGTGACACTGGGATTCCCTTCCTTGGCTTTGAGATAGATGTAGCCTGTGTAATCCTTCCCTTTTACCAGCCCCAGGTCGAGCTGCCTGATGCCGCTGCCGGCCTGAATGAGCGGCGAGTGCTCGCCGACAAACGGGTCTTCTTCGACCATCGTGACAGAATCAGCGGAGCCGATAATCTGCCAGGGCGAAGCTCCGACCACCTGGAACGGGGCGTTCGAAGGAATGGCTTTCGACGGTACGTAAGGCTTGTAGTCGGCTGTGATCGGATAGTAGAACTTTCGATCTTCGAGCATCTCCGCCCAGATGCCGCCGTAGACGCAGCGGCCCAGGTGCTCAATGAACTGGCCGTAGATGTAGGGCGAGATCGGTTCGGCCTTCTGCTGTGTGTCGATGGTGACCGCGGCACTGACGGTCCTTGAGGCCGGCTGGCCGGCCTGTGCCAAGGCGACCGCCGTCAGGCCGATCAACAGGCACGTCAGTGAGACAGCAAGCTTGCGGGATAGAACGGGTCGATACATAAGCAACTCCTTTCGTCGTTTCCTGGGCGTGATGCCCCGTTGAGACTGTCACTCCTGTTCGTTCCGGCGCCTGCATCCGCGCGGCAAACGATCCGACACTACCGAGTCACGGGCAGGCGAAGCACCGTCAGCGAGTACGGCTTGAAAGCGTATAGGAACGTCGCGTCCTCTATCGTTTGCTTTGACTGAGCCGGTGCGACCTTCGTGGGCTCGTCGAATGAGTTCACATCGTCCAGGCTTTCGCCCGTCAGGACGGTGACAGCAGCCGTCGGGCCGACTTTGCTGACACCCTGCAAGGCCACGGTCGCCTCCACAGGCTCGCCGGCGGCATTGACGACTTTGAGGATGACCTCGCCGGCCCCTTCGTCATGGACAGAACTGGCATGCAGTGCCTGCGTGTCGCCGAGGACCTTGGGTGCATCGGCCACCTGGACGGGCAGGACCCGGTCGCCGCGATGGAGGCTGAACAGTTGCTGCACGTAGTAGTTGGTCGTGCCGTAGACGCGCAGGTTGTCGAACCAGATCAGGTCGGGCGTCCACTGCCAGCCGTCGGCATGGCCGAACAGCGGGGCGTAGCAGCTCATCGTCACCAGGTCGGCGTTGCGTTCCAGTCCCGTCATGAACGCGGCTTCGTACAAGGCACACTGCCAGTTGTTACGGTTGTCCGGACTGGCGACGCCCACGCTCTGGGCGGCGTACTCTCCGACGAACACTTTCAGCCGGTCGCGCTTGTAGCTGTCATAGAGATCAGTGTTCTCGAGGAACCAGTCCGGCTGGCGATAGAAGTGCTCGTCGACGATGTCCACGTTGTCCA
>CAZGRF010000745.1:0-2043 GCA_964527825.1 uncultured Pirellulales bacterium | reverse complement strand
TGCCCATCAGCACCTGTGCGCCGCCAGAGTCTTTCACGGTAACGCGATTGCTGTCGATGCTGACGTAGCCCACCTGGGCAGGAGACCACTGCGCCGGAGGGTAATCGCCTTGAGAAAAGGAGATGTCCCACAGAAAAGCGCCGGAGTCCTGGCCGGGACAATAGGGAATCCACATGATGACCCTGACGTACACAGTGCCGGTGTCAAAGTTGTCGTTACCCGCGCCCTCCCCGCTGATTGTGTCCCAATATCGCGTAGCTGTACCTGCGATGGTACTATTGAGCAGCGTGCAATAGTGCCAGGGGTTGCTTGTCTGGACAAGGCTCGCATCGTAGCAGCGTACGCCAAAGTAGATCCTGGTCGCGGTGCCCCACCCTCGGAACCAGCCAGACAGTACATAGGTCAGATCGGTGTTGACAGGAATGTAGTCCGAGTAAAAGCCCACATACGTGTCGCCAGATGGATCAGCCGTTACGCGCCCATACAGCACACGCTTTCCCTTGATGCCGGTGTACGAGCCATCGTCCTCGTAGATCCCGCGATAGTAGATCGTTCCGGTGCCGTTATGGCTATCCGTCCAGCCATCGGGACACGCTGTATTGCCAACCGGGTCGTCACTGAAATCAGTGCCAGGGCAGAGGTTGCCCGTTGCCAGGCCCACCTGTAACTTGTCGGCGATGACCGTCCCGTCGATGAGGCCGTTGCCGTGGATGCGCAGCCCATTGCTTGCATCGTAGGCCATCCAACTATCGCCGGAATAGTCGCCAATGAAGATCCCATAGGTCTCCGATGAGTAGTCTGCCAGGCCGTCCAGATCGCCAAGGCGGATCAGCTCTGTCTGCGCGTTGTAGCTCGTGCCATGCTCCATAATGGAGATGCGCGGCGTGTCGTAGGCGTTCAGCTCGATCCGCCCGTCGCCGTCATAGCCAAAGCACGCAAACGGCGCACCTTGCGGCCACGTATTCGCGCCGGATCCGTCGACGTCGCGTGTCACATTCCAGACGTTCGCCCCGACGTAGGACCCGAGCTGCATGTACTCGACCTGCCCGACCTGGCGAAAGACGATAAAGTCGTTCTGAGCCAGCACGGAATCGGACGCGCCCAGGTCGATCTGCGTTTCTGTACCGTCGATGTCTTCCTCTGCCGTGCCGGCGTACTTGGTGATATAGAACCAGCCGCCCAGGAGCGTGATCGTGTTCTCTGCAAAGAGCACAGCATCCATCTCGCTCAGCCAGCCCTTGCGCCACAACTTGGTGGAGCTGCCGAGGTCATAGGTGTCGGTGGCGTCGGGGATCAGGTGGGCCTTGATGCCAATGCTGCCGGACCCCGCATCGTCCAGCACTGCCGTGTTGAGGCCCTCCAGAGTAAGGTATCCGCTGGCGTCAGTCTTAAGAATCGCCGCCGCCGCGCCAGGATCCGCACTTGGCGTGAGGATAGCCAACGAGTCAACGCCGTCGAGGCCGACCAGGTCGAGCGCGCTGCCCGAGACGGTGTGATCGTCGGCGTCGACTATGCCGTGTTGACGGTTGTGGTGATCGTCTGCCCCTACTCCGCCAAGGTCGCTGTGCTGCAGCTCCGCCCATGCAAACGTCGTTGCACCGGTCGCTCGCAGCACGTGGCCGGTCGTCAGGCCACTCGCACTATGATCAGAAGTGGAATCAAGGTCGTGCTGGCGGTTGTGGTGATCGTCCGCGCTCACGTCCAGCAGGTCATCGTGGCTGAGCTCGGTCGCGTCCACGCTGAGCGTATAGTCGCCGTCGGCCCCATCGTCTACGGCGCTGAGGCCAGTGCCAGCCACAAAGCGGCGCTCTCCCGTCAGCGTAGCATTCAGCGTCAAGACGAGATACTCAGCGTTCGCAGGAGCGCCGGACCCGCCGCCGCCCGAGGTC
Organism: uncultured Pirellulales bacterium; assembly: GCA_964527825.1. Lineage (GTDB taxonomy): Bacteria > Planctomycetota > Phycisphaerae > Sedimentisphaerales > Anaerobacaceae > JAFGLV01. The sequence continues at coordinate 154 of CAZGRF010000745.1, read as the reverse complement.
AGGTCGTACTCGGTGCCGCCATCGTCCTGCCAGTAGATCAGGCCATCGGTCTTGGCGTAGAGACGACCGTGGTCCGTGGCCGGCTGCGATGGCGCGGAGCGTTCGTCAAGCTGCAGCCAACCGGCGAGATCGATCTGGCCCTCGACGTACCCTC
>CAZGRF010000744.1:0-2045 GCA_964527825.1 uncultured Pirellulales bacterium | reverse complement strand
TAGGACGACAGGTTGACGAGTACCATCCCGTTGATCATAACGCCCATGATGGCGGCCCCAAGGAGGGCACCCAAGACGGTGCCTTCGCCGCCCTGAAGGCTGGTTCCGCCGATCACGGTGGCGGCAATGGCCCACAATTCGTAGGCCGAGCCCACGGTGGGCGTTCCCTGCCCCAAGCGAGAGGCCAACAGGAGACCTACGATCCCCGCCATTACGCCGCTGCTGACGTAGCAAAAAATACGGACACGATCCACGTTGATCCCGGCCACGCGCGCCGCTTCGATGTTGCCGCCGACGGCATAGATATGGCGGCCAAGTGTAGTCGCACTGAGGATGAAGGTGGCCAGCAAGGCGATGATGACGAGAATGATGAACATGACGGGAATCTCATGAATTGTGCCCTGTCCCAGGACCAAAAATGGGAATTCGTAGGGAAAAACGATGGGATAGCCGCGGGTGATGAACGCCGCCAATCCTTGGGCGATGAGCCAAGTGCCCAGGGTGATGATGAAGGGGGGGATTTGAAGTTTGGTGACACAGAAACCGTGCCAACCCCCGACCAGACCGGCGAAAATGAGGACGAGGACGATGGAAAGCAAAATGCCCATTGGGGGGATGAAACCGACGCCCTTCATCATAAAGGTGGCCACCAGCACACCTGTAAAGGCCGTCATCGAGCCAACGGATAAATCGATACCACCTGTGATGATCACCATGATCTCACCGATCGCCAGGAGGCCAAACGTGGCCACGAAGCGCATGATGACTTGCAGGTTGGCCAGTTTGAGGAAGACGTTCGGCTTCTGCCACCAGAAAAACAGGCATAAAATCAGGAAAGCGAATGTGATGCTCAGTTCGCGGAAGCGAATCCACGGCGACGTTTTGCGCTTTTTCCGATTCACTTTCACTTCCCCACGCTGCCTCTTGCTTAGTTCCGTGTTGCCCATAGCCGATCTCTCCTCCTCACAATTCCTTCGCAAAGATGGCTACCTACAATACGAGACCTTATCGGATGTGCGCAATCAACTCAGTGAAACCCCTCAAAAAAAGTATAGAGAATGTTTAATCAGAAATAAAGAGGGATTGCCCCTATTCCCATGAGGGGATTTCCCCCTTTCAAGACGTGGCGTTGGATCTCGTTCGAAGACCGGCAATGATGTTATAGTAAAGGTATGGACGAAGTGCGAGTTGTGCTCGCGGACGACCATGCCCTCATGCGTGCTGGCATCCGGAATGCCCTGGAGGGTCTTCCCCAATTGAGGATCGTGGGGGAAGTCGGTGACGGCCCGTCGCTTTTCGAAACGCTGACTCAAGTTCAACCTGATTTTCTCTTGCTGGACGTTACCATGCCCGATTTTGAGCCCATCGCGGCCATCCGCCAGATCCGAAGGGACTACCCCGCGATGAAGATCCTGGTGGTCAGCGCCTACGACGACGATGTCTACGTGCAGGGCCTATTGAGGGCAGGCGTAAGTGGCTATCTTTTAAAAGACCAATCCTTGAGAGATTTGCAGCTGGCTGTGCGTCAGGTACTGGATGGCGAAAAATGGGTCTCTGGTCGGTTGGTCGATAAATTGGTCAGGCAAAGCGAGTCGCCGCCCCCGGCATCCGCCTCACCCCTCACGGAGCGCCAGCGAGACATCTTACATTTGCTGCAGCAGGGGCTTGACAATCAAACCATCGCCAACCGTATGGATCTCAGCGTCAAGACTGTCGAGAACCACCTTACACGTCTCTACCGGCAACTCGACGTCCAAAGTCGTCTGGAAGCGGTGAACTACGCCAACAAGCATCCGGAAGTCTTGGCGCTTTCAGGGCAGGCAGCCACACAATCCTACACTCCAGCGAGGGATTCTGAGCAGAGTTCGGTCACCATGCTGTTGGTGGACGACAACGCGCGCTATCGACGCCAGTTGCGGCGCATGATCGGGAAGGTATACGCACAGACGGTGATCTACGAGGCCGAAAACATCGACGAAACCATCCATTTAGTGGAGCGCGTCACGCCGCACTTGGTGCTCATCGACGTGGTGCTGGGGGAGGAA
>CAZGRF010000743.1:0-2048 GCA_964527825.1 uncultured Pirellulales bacterium | reverse complement strand
TATGACAAGGTGCTGTTCAATCCCAAGGGCGCCATCCCCGTCGATTTCGAGGGAGACAACCGCCTGTTCGTCGTCGAGGTCGAGAACGTGGTCGCGGTCTTCCGCAAAGCCTAAGTCGGGTGCGTTGCGCCAGGGCGGCTGCCACAGGATACCCCCTGCCTGCAGACGAATGGTCATCTGCGTACGGGTCCGGTGCACTCGTTTTTTTGGGTTCCCTTGGAACTCTCACCGCTTGACATCCGACTTCAGTGTGGATGCAGCGCCATGAAGATCGGCATCGACAGAGAATTCTCGCGATTCTGGGAGCAGACCTGGGGGCCGGTCAAGGCCTATATGGTCTGCGCGTGCGGCAACAGAAGTGACGCGGATGACCTGGCGCAGGAATGCTATCTGCGTGCGCTGCAAAACTGGGACCGCTTCGACGGCCGGGGTAGTCGGCGCGGGTGGCTGTTCACGATCGCTCGCAATACACGCGCCGATTGGCTCCGCAAGCAGATCAGAGAAACACGCGCAACCAAGACTGCCGGTAAACCGGAGGCCGGCGAGGAGTCACCGGCACCGTGCTCGGACGATGTCGAAGTGGTCTGGAGGGCGATTGAAGGGCTCGAAGCGGAGCACCGGGAAGTCATCTATCTGCGCTTCGCCGCCGACCTTAGCTACGCCGAGATCGCCGCGATGCTCGGTGTGCCGATTGGCACGGTTCGGTCGCGACTGCATCGCGGCCTGAAGGCAGTACGAGAACGAACAAGGGAACGAGAAAGATGAACGCTGAAAGAATAGAGCGGCTTGCCATCGATCGGGCGCTGGGAGAACTGACCGAAGACGCAGCAGTCCTGTTCGACACGTATCTGGCCGAGCATCCGCAAGCGCAGGAATGGGCCGGGCGCATGTCGGAGGCGTGCGCTCAGACACGAAGGGCCATCGACAGAAGGACACAGGGCCAGGGCGTCGAGAATCCCTCTGTGAGAATTCGTCCGGACCGGCCGATACGGATTCGCTGGCTGCCCTTGGGACGCTGGGCGGCCCTGGTGGTCGTCTCCGTGGGCATCGGAGTCACCGTGGGCCGGTGGTCTCGACCCCAAGTCCCGGCGCCCGACTTCTCCGCTGTCCAAGCGCAGCCTTCCGGCAGCACTGAGAGTTGGCGACGGGTTTTGAGCAATCGAAGACAAGGGTTCTGGCAGAGCAAGGCTTTGGCCTTGCTGCAAACCAAGCCGTACCCAACAGCGGGTCCGCATGATCCTCAGGCGAACCTCTGGGAGATGTATAAGCAGTCCAGAAAGGAGCGAAGCTATGAATAGATCGATCGTGAATCTCATGCTCTTGGCCCTCTGCAGCGCTCTCGCCCTACTGGGCGGCTGCTTTCCGGACGACTCTCTTGACTGGTCCGCCGATGGTTCGGTCGGCCTGCTGAGGGCGAACGAGGCGCTGTACCTCGTCGATGGGAAGACAGGCAAGCTGACGCCGGTCAAGGCGGAGACGGTCTCTCCCATGCCTGACATCTCGCGAGACGGCGCTCAGATCGCCTACAGCGACGGCATTACGTACGCCACCCTCGCGGAAGGCCTGCGCGCCTTGCCGCCGGGGCAGACCGAGATGATACAGAAAGACGCGCGGTCGCTGCAGGAACGGATCCTCAGCGGTGCCGTGACGGTTACCGAATTCAATCCAGGGCGGGACAACACGTTTGGGTACGGCGAGCCCTACCGCGGCTGGGTTGTCCGCTACATGTGCGAGAATGCAGACGAGCCGCTGGTCCAGAAGCTGGGAGCTCAACTTCTACAGCAGGGCAAGGAATCGGAACTGACGTGCTCCCGCCTTATCGTCGCTCCGTACGCCGATCCGGCCAAGGTGAAGGTCGTTGCCACCAGCGCGATGGTCATCTTTCGCCCGCGCTTTTCACCGGACGGGAAAAACGTGGCTTATCTCACCAGTGGCAATGAAGACATCGAACGAGCGCATCTCTTTGTGGCGTCGCCGGGGCAAAACATGCCCGCGGTGTACGTGGCCGCTAGGGTCGCACTGGGCTTTGATTGGCGCGAGGACAGCCA
>CAZGRF010000742.1:0-2052 GCA_964527825.1 uncultured Pirellulales bacterium | reverse complement strand
ATACAAGGCACGTCTGTGGGGATTCTCCGCCGGCTACGAACGACATGTCGAAAACACCCTGCTCGGTCTGCACGCCGGCTATGGACAATCCGATATCGACTATGCCGGCGCCGGCTACAGCGCCAACAGCGAAGAGCAGGATGTCCTGACGGCGGGCTTCACCGGCCTGACCCGTTGGGGCCCGTGGACCTTGCGCTACGGCGTCACCGGATTCTACGGCTGGCACGACTACAGCGGTCTCACCGGCCTGTCTCTGGACGAACGCGAGACGGCCTCTTACAGCAGCTACGGCGCGGTCGCGACGGTCATGGCGGGACGCATCATTCGGCGGGACAAGCACGTGTTTCTGCCCGAGGCAGGACTCAGCTACCTCTGGGCTCATCGACCGGGCTACACCACCGAAGCGGCCGATCCGAGCTGGAACACGGCCTATTCAACTCTCGACGACCACGACGTTCAGGCCGAAGCGGCACTGCGTTGGCTTAGCAGCTTCATGCGTGGTGCTGTCCATGTGGCGCCGTCCGCCTCGATCGGCGTCAGGCATCTGCTAACGGACAACGAGGCCAACGTTTGGTTGTCTGTTCCCGGCACCGCGCCGTTTCTGGTCAAATCCGAGCGCGGCCAAACGGCTCTGACGCTGTCGGGTTCTGTCGTGCTGACCAAGGCCCGCCACGCGGTGTCACTGGCCTACGATGGCGAGTATTCCAGCGACAGCCGGCGGCACAGCTTCTGGGTGCGCTACGGCTGGCAGTTCTAAGCGAATCGCCCAAGTCTCGCTGGGTGAGGCCGCGGCACTCTTGAGCACTGTCGGCCACTGGTAGGCTAAACGGTGCGCTGCAACCTGGTATCAACGTATTCCGTGATCTTCCGCCGGACACGCTGCATGTCCTCGTTCTCCGGCAGAAAACCGAACAGGTCCTGTAGAAAGCCGCGCTCTTGGAGCCGCTTGAGCGAGGCCGCGAAATTCAGATCGTGGACCCAGCCAAGCTGGCAAAGCTTCATGTCGGTCAGCGTGCGCAGCTTGCCATAGTCGATGAGTTGCTCGTTCAGGACGGCCTCCATCACCTCGGGCGAATGCTCCGGCACGTCGGGCAGCTCGATCTCAAGCATACACCCCTTCGGGTCCTCTCGATAGCGCCTGTAGTGGTCCAAGACAACGCGAAATATATCGAGCTTGTCCGCATCTCGGATGAGCTTGGCTTGCAGCAGGGTCTGCCCTGTGAGGTCGGCGGGAACGGTTTTGCGACCATGATACTCGACCGCTGTCTCGACCCATTGCCGCTCCTCGCTCGACAGAGTGTCCAGGACACCCTCTTGCTGCAGCACTTCGACGCCTAACGCGCAATGATCGACGCTTCTGGGATCGTTGTAGGTGCGATAATGGGCAAACTGGGGGAATCGGCCAATGTCGTGAAACAGAGCAATCAATTCGGCAATCCGCGTCTGATTGTCGTCCAGGGCCAGTTCTTTCGCCAGGAAGATACTCTCCTGGCATGTCCCCAAGGTGTGGGCCTGCTTGAGTTGCAGATTGGCGTTGACGTACTCATCGTCGCCAAGGAAGCGGTTCACGTATTCGTCGAACCAGTGCTTGAATCTGTCCAACTGTTCTTGCTGCATTGCTTTTGAGTCTCACCATAGACTGAAGAAAATGACAGGTGCGTGAGTCTATCGCAAAACCGTGTCGGTGGCCAGCCGCTTTGAAGAAAAACAGTTGGACTATTCCCAAATGCAGGTGGACGGCTATAATTGAAACCCTTGGAAGAAAGCGTTTCGTGGTTGTGTTTCGGTAGAGGAGTAAGAGGATATGCCAACGGTCAAAGACATCGTGGTGCGCAAACCAACGGAAGCTGAGATCGACCGGTGCAAGACGTGGCCCACGTGGACGTGCGAGTCCAGCTCGTTCGACTGGTCGTATACTGAGAAGGAGACGTGTCTGATTCTCGAGGGCAAAGTCACGATCACGGGCGGCAACGAGTCAGTCAGCTTCGGTCCGGGCGATCTGGTCATCTTCCCGCAAGACCTGGACTGTGTCTGGAACGTGGAAGAAGCGGT
>CAZGRF010000741.1:0-2052 GCA_964527825.1 uncultured Pirellulales bacterium | reverse complement strand
GGCCACCATTGAGCGATGATCGCGATGAAGTAGTTGAGTGTAAGGAAGGCCACCGAGATGCCGACGGCCGCATACAGCCGTCGGAACGAGGCGGCGAACAACAGTGCAAACCCGGCGAACGCCGCGGCCAGCAACCCGGCGTTGACAGCAATGCGAAAGAACAGATCAAGGGGAATCGGCTCGCCAAAATGATACACGTTCACCGCGACGACCGTTCCCAGAAACATGACGCCGAAAAGGCCGAATATGCCCATGACTGTCAGCACCGCCGCACACAGGTAGACCTGCGTCTTCGTGGTCGGACGACTCAGGACCAGCTCCATCGTCCCGCGCTGCACCTCGGCCGTGAGCAGGCCCGCCGGCACGCCGACGGCATAGAGCATAATCAGAAACATCACGAACGGGTGCTGGTAGCCGACCGTCAGCAGCGCCGGCATGCTGCCGGACTCCAGCATGTCACCGCCGAGGGCCGTCTTGACAATCGAAGGAAGGTATTCGAGCATCCGCAAGAACGCATTCACGCTCGCGTTGTCGTGCATGATGCCGGCCACGGCGATCTGCATCAGGAAGATCATCAAGCCAATCCCACACCACGCCGGCAGCACGCGGAGGAACCAGACCCCCAGCAACGAGAACGGAAAAGGCGGGCGTGTCATGCCGCTCATGAGTCGCCTCCCGTCGAAGTGACATCGTGAGCAACTCTTGGCACGGGCCCCGGCTGTTTCGTGTAATATTGGATGAACGCCTCCTGTAGCGACGTCTGCGGCGTAGCGATGCGATCGACGGGAAACTGCGCGATCCATTTCAGGACGGGCTCCGCGGCGCCTTGGTAGGCCACGTGGAGCGTGCCAGGCTGCTGGTCGATCACCCGCACGCCGGGCAGTTGGTCAACCAGCACCCGCGGAGCCAGGGTGACATCGGTGAACCAGACCTTCAGGCGATGTTCACTCTGTCGCACGATGCTGGAGATGGGTGCGAGCTCGACGAGGCGACCTTCGCGCAGGATCGCCGCTCGGCCACACACGGCTGAGACTTCACTGAGATCGTGGGATGACAACAACACTGCCGCGCCCGCCTCGGCGGTCTCGCGGATGAGGTCGAGGACGACCTGCCGCATGAGCGGGTCCAGTCCGGCGGTCGGCTCGTCGAGAACGAGCACGTCCGGCTGATGCTGAAACGCGTAGAGGACACCCACCTTCTGCCGATTGCCTTTCGACAGACTTCCAAAGCGCCGGCGCAGATCGAGATCGAGCCGCTCGGCCAGTTCCTCCCGCCGGATCTTGGCGTGATCGCCGCCACCCAGCGCCGCCAGGACATGCAGCGCGCGTCCCGCTCGCTGGCGAGGCCAAAACCGAAACTCACCGGGCAGATAGCCGATGCGTGCGTGTTCCGTGGCGCGGCCGGCCACTACCGGGCGACCCAGCACGCGCGCTTCGCCGCGCGTCGGCGAGAGCAGGCCCATGATACAGCGGATCGTGGTGGTTTTGCCTGAGCCGTTGGGGCCGAGATAGCCGAAGATCTCGCCCGGCTCGATGGCGAACGTCACGTCCTCGACGCCCCTGACCGAGCCATACCATTTCGTCAGCGATCTGACTTCCACCGTCGCCATTGGCCTTATCCTGTCGCGCTACGCCGTGCGGCTGGTGACTTCGACCAGATGGTAGCCGAACTGAGTCCGGACCGGGCCGTGGACCTTCCCGATTTCAGCACTGAAGACAACCTTGTCGAATTCCGCGACCATCTGGCCGGGGGAGAACGCACCAAGATCACCCCCTTGCCGCCCCGAGGGACACTTGGAATGCCCTTTCGCTACCTCCGCAAAATCAGCGCCGCCTTCGATCTCTCCCTTGAGTTTTTCGCACTGCTGCTGCGTCTCGACCAAAATGTGACGCGCTGTCGCTCTGGCCATATTATCTCCAATCTCTGCGATGAAAAACTGTACTCGACTCAGCCCACCGCGCCTCCGTCACGACGTACGTCACAGGCGAAGCCATTCGTGGTGACCATTGTTGAGACGACAGCGCCCAAAGGCAAGAACAATCCGGCGCGGAC
>CAZGRF010000740.1:0-2059 GCA_964527825.1 uncultured Pirellulales bacterium | reverse complement strand
CCTGCGCTTCTAACGGCAGGGAGCACAGGTACTGGATCCCAACGGCGATCCTTATGAAATCGTCACGCCCTTCGACACCAGCGAGATTGCGCACCTGCAATATGTGCAGTCGGCCAACACGATGTACCTCGTGGACGGCAACGACCCGGTCCAGGCGCTGACCCGCACGGGGCACACGGCTTGGACCATCGCGGACGTGAACTTCACGACGGGGCCTTTTATTCCGCGCGACGCCGGCAATCAAATCACGCTGGCCGGCGACGATGTCAACGGGGTAGTGACATTGACGGCCAGCGCTCCTCTCTTCCAGAGCGGACACGTCGGCTCCATCTGGAAAATCTACCACAAGCGCATCCAGAATGAAGTGACCGGCTCTTTCAACAGCCCACCGCCGGAGCCGAACATGCTCGACATCTTTCAACGTCTGGTCAACCTCATCAGGAACGGCCAAGTCGGTTCCACCGGCACGATGGAGACCAACGGAACCAGCGACCCCGTACTGGTCAGCGGCGCTTACAACGTCACCAGCCACGGGACTTGGTCCGGCACGTTAAGCCTGCAGCGCAGTGTCGATGGCGGCGATAGCTGGGAGGTAGTGCAAACGGTGGTCTCGGCCAATGACAACAATATGAATACGTCCGACGTGGAGACCACGCCGGGCGCCCTCTACCGCCTGGCGATGACCAACTGGACCTCCGGCAAGATGACCTACATCATTTCGATCGTCAACTACTACGACTATGGGGTAGCGAAGATTACGGCCGTCACGGACCCCTGCACGGCCACCGCTATGATCCTCGATGATCTGGTTTCGACTGAGCCAACCGTGATCTGGCAGGAAGGTTACTGGTCGGACTATCGCGGTTGGCCGCGCGCCCTGGCCTTCCACGAACAGCGTCTTTGGTTCGGTGGCTCCACCACTTACCCGCAAACACTCTGGTCGTCGCAGACGGCCGAGGCCGAAGGCGATTATGAGGACCTGACAACCGGCACAGAAGACGACGGCGCCTTGATCTACACGCTGCCGGGCAAGAACCTGATCCGCTGGCTCTACAGCCAATCGTATCTGATGGTCGCGACGGCCGGCGGCGTCGGGCGTCTGGGCATGTTGGACCAAGGGATGACGCCTACCAACATTCAATACCGTTTGCAGACGACCAGCGCGGCCGCGCCGATCCAGCCGGTCAGCGTCGGTGATGTCCTCCTGTACGTCGAGCGGGGCGGTCGAAAAGTGCGGCAATATCTGTACAACTACGAAGCCGATCAATTCATCGCCCCCGACGTTTCCATTCTGGCCGAGCACATCAGCGCCACCGGCCTGACGGGAATGGCGATCCAGCGGAGTCCGCAAGTCATCGTCTGGTGTACGCGGGCCGACGGGCAACTGGTGACTATGACGTATCTGCGCGAAGAGCAGGTCACGGCTTGGGCACGCCAGCTCACTGATGGACGCGTGGAGTGCATCGCTACCTTGCCCGCCGAGGATGAAGATGAGGTCTGGTTTTCCGTGGCGCGGACGATCTACGGGACTGAGGTCCATTACATCGAACAGCTTCAGCCCCACGACTGGGGCGCCGACCCGAACGACTGCTGGTTTGTGGACAGCGGCCTGAGCTTCGACGGCGGCCCGGCCGTGCGCGTGACCAACGTCACGCAGGCGGACCCCGCCCAGGTCACGGTCTGGACGTGGCCGGTGGACGGCGACGGCGTCGACCTGGCCAACGGCGATCAGGTGCGTTTTAGTGAGGTGGGCGGCATGATCGACCTGAACGGCAACGTCTTCACCGTCGCCGACGCCAATGTCACCGCCGGGACCTTCACGCTCCGCGACGATGCCAACAGCGTCGCCATCACCTCTACGGTATACAGCCCCTTCACGACGGGCGGCTACGTGCAGCGCGTCGAGAAGACGTTCGCCGGGTTGGAGCATCTCGAAGGAAAGACGCTGGCGGTTTGGGCGGACAGCACGGTACGGCCGGAAGTCCAGGTCAGTTACGGCTCGACGACACTCGACGGCTGGTACAACGCCATCCGCGTGTGGGAGCTACACCTCGAGCCG
>CAZGRF010000739.1:0-2065 GCA_964527825.1 uncultured Pirellulales bacterium | reverse complement strand
GGTGGAATCGACGGTCAACCTGCCGTTTATCACCGCCGATGCCTCCGGGCCGAAGCACCTGCAGATCACCATCACGCGCAGCAAGTTCGAGTCTCTGACCGAGCCGGTCTTCGACAGGCTCAAACGACCCTGCCACAAAGCGATTGAGGATGCCAAGCTCAAGACAAGTGATATCGCCGAGATTCTGCTCGTCGGTGGCTCGACCCGCATTCCCAAGGTCCAGGCGATTGCCAAGGAGATCTTCGGCAAAGAGCCGAACAAGAGCCTCAATCCCGACGAGGTTGTGGCCCTGGGCGCCGCCATTCAGGGCGCGGTTCTGGCAGGCGATGCCGGTGTGAAAGACATCCTGCTGCTGGATGTCACGCCGCTTTCGCTCGGTGTCGAGACACTGGGCGGCGTCATGACCAGGCTGATCGAGCGCAACACGACGATTCCGACCAGCAAGAAGGAGGTGTTCTCGACCGCCGCGGACAGCCAGACGACGGTTGATATTCACGTCCTGCAGGGCGAGCGCGAGTTCGCCCGGGACAACCGCACGCTGGGCCGGTTCCAGCTTACGGACATCCCGCCGGCGCCGCGCGGCATTCCGCAGATCGAAGTGGCCTTCGATATCGATGCCAACGGTATTCTCAACGTTTCCGCCAAGGACCTGGGGACCGGCAAGCAGCAGTCCATCGTGATCAAGTCAAGCTCCGGCCTGAGCGAGGACGAGATCAGCAAGATGACGCAGGACGCCGAGTCCCACGCCGAAGAGGATAAGAAGCGCAGAGAGGTCGTCGATCTCAAGAACCAGGCGGACCAGTTGGTCTACTCGACCGAGAAGACGCTCAAGGAGCATGGAGACAAGGTCTCCGGCGAGACGCGCGGAAAGATTGAGAGCGCCGTCAACAACCTCAAGGAAGTCATCAAGGGCGACGACGGCGGGGCGATCAAGAAGGCGATCGAGAATCTCAGCGAGGCAGGCCAGGAGTTGGGCAAGGTCCTCTATGAAGAGGCGGCCAAGAAACAAGCCGCTTCCGGAGCCGCTCCAGGCGCAGAAGGCGAGGCTCCGCATACGCCGCCCCAGGAAGGCGAAGTCAAGCGCAAGGGCGGCGACGACGTGATCGACGCGGAGTTTGAAGCCAAGGACGAGTAAGGCACGCAAGCATCTATAGAGTACAGGCCGCAGCACAGGCTGCGGCCTTTTCTTTTGCGCACTGATCCAACCACCGGAATCGGCGCCAACCCTCGGCGTGTGGCAGCCTCAAGGCGCAGCCTTGGGGATGGCCAATGCGATTGTGGCAACGGCCTTTGTAATGCCAATACCCCAAGATCTGTACACGCGTCTTTTTCACCCGTCGGTTTTCGCTTGTCTTCCCGCTCGGTTGCCGCCATAATACTCTCAGGAAGTTGTCGCGGCCAAACGCGCTACAAATGAGTTGGAGGAACGAGGCGAGCCGCATCGGATACGGCACCGCGACAATCTGAAATGCGTAGGTGTGACCCTGAGAGTAGGGAGGCGTCTTATATGGCTAAAAACGACCAATCCCGCGTCTTATGCGGATCCACATGACTATCGTTAGGCTTCCACGCGATGGCTGCCAAACCACGATGGCAGGAATTTGAGGGGTTGGTTGCCGTGATCGAAGAAGCGGCGGCACCAAGAGGTGCGGTTGTAACCCGCAACGACCACCTCGCGGACATCATTACTGGCGAGACACGCCAGGTGGATGCCACCATCCGCTTTCGAGCCGGTTCCACCGACATCCTCATCCTGATCGAGTGCCGAGACAGAGGCCGGAGCGAAGATGTCAGATGGGTGGAGGAGATGGTGATGAAACTGCGGGGACTTGCCGCGTCCAAGATCATCCTCGTGTCCTCCACCGGATTCACTCAGCCCGCTAGAGCGAAAGCAAAGCACTATGGGGTCGAGCTTCGAGAACTCTCCGCGATCGACGCGGACGAGATTCATGACTGGTTTCTTCCGCATGGGATCGTGCATCTCTTTCGACTCGTTGAGGACGCTCGTTGCTCTGTGGTTCTTGCCGAGGACCCTGGGCATCCCATCGAGGTTGACCCAAACCAC
>CAZGRF010000738.1:0-2065 GCA_964527825.1 uncultured Pirellulales bacterium | reverse complement strand
CATCGGTCCGACCAGAGAGTCCGCATCTTCCTCTGGGAGGACAAGGTTACTGCAATCTACATGACCCGTAGCGATTTCCCTGTGGGGCATTGACGCGAAGTCTCAAGTCTGTATTTCCTCGGTAGGAATGACGGCGACGGCGGCGCAGGGGCCGCCGTTGCCACTCCTGCCCCGACGTCGAGTACGAAGACTTCCACGGCCACAAACTCGACCGCAAGCTGCTGGAGCTGTTGCAGAAATACGGAAGTTAGTGTATGATATGGAAAGACTGGAATGAGGTTTGATATAAGGCGGAGTTCAAGCTTGCTGAAGCGCGCCGCTGTCTCTGTGCGCCCCAGTGACGTGGCAACAAGGTATGGCTCATACGTTAGGTCGTGCCGCCATGAACAAACGAACGGGTTTTACGCTGATAGAGCTTCTCGTCGTCATCGCCATCATGGCGATATTGATGGCCATTCTGTTGCCGGCGTTGAACGCGGTGCGCGAGCAGGGCAAGCGGACAGTGTGTCTCCATAACCTGAAGAACCTGGGTCTGGCCTGGGTGATGTACGCCGACGGCCATGACGGCAAACTGGTCTCGGGCGTGGCCGGGGATGGTGGATGGCTGGTTCTGCTGGGGAAGACGCCGCTGCAGGAGCCCATCGCAAATCAGATAGAGGCAATCGAGAATGGCTTGCTGTTCCCGTACGTCCGGGCGGCCAAATCGTACCGGTGTCTCGTCGCCCAACGGAATGAAATGCGAACCTATAGCATGGTGCACGCCATGAACGGATTCAAGTTCACCGGCAGTGGTGACGTCTACACGAGACTGTCTCAGGTCAAGCGGCCGAGCGAACGACTGGTCTTCCTCGACGACTATGGCGAGAATTGGGATGCCGCTTGGGCCGTCGGGTATACGCAGCCGTCCTGGTGGAACCCGATCCCGATGCGTCACCATGGGGGAACCACGTTGTCCTTCGCGGATGGGCATTCGGACTGGTGGAAGTGGCGCGACCAGCGCACCGTGGACTATGGCAAGGAATCCTGGGCTGTCTCTGAGGCCGGCGGTGGCGTGGACAAGCACCAGCCCGGCAACGTTGACTTGATGAACATGCAGAAAGCCGCCTGGGGACGGCTGGGGTACGAGCTTTAAAGAGGTCGGAGCATCCGTTCAGGCGGGCGCCCCGGCCGAGAATCAGTGGGACCGGCTGCGGGCCAGATTCAAAGGCGCTGTGGCCAGAGGAGCGAAAGGCATCGTGAGCACACCGGCCACCAGAAACACGACGGAGCACACGGGGATCAGCTCTGGCGGAGTCTGCGCGTTTGTTATGATGTCATGGTGCAGTCGCGACAGCGCATGGCCGGCCACCACGCAGAGCGCGACCCAGCCCAGGACGGCGAGCCCTACCGTTCCATCTGTGACGAGGCGTTTGCGGCGCGCCCGGTAGAAGGCCAGGATGGTCATAACGATGCACCACGAGCCGGCGGCCCAGCAGAAGGTCCTAAACAACGTGACATATTGGGTCGGTGCGATCATGCCGCGGGCGTGAAAGTAGATTATGGATAGCGCAAAGGCAACTACGGCGATGCGCGGCATCCATGGAGTCCAGCGTTGATTGCCCATCGCGCTGGCCGCGCCCGAGGCCATAGCTGTCCAGGACAGAATCGCTACGGCCAGACCCATGAGAACTACTCGGCCAAGTCCGATCCTCTCATAGGAATCCTCCAGAACACCGAAGAACTCGGCAGCGTGCCCGGTGACGTTGACAGACACGGCCAACAGCAGAAACATTGCCAGCCAGCCCAACCAGGTGAGTAGAACACTGACGCCGCCGTTTTTCAGCATCACGTGCGCCAGGGTCGCGCTGCTCATGGGCCGGATGGCCCGGAAGCTGTCCATCTGTCGGGGCTCACCCAGGCTGGCGCACGAGCCCGCCAGCAATCCAACGAAATAAGGGCAGCAGACCGGTACGACAAGGGCCGCGACGATGAGCGTGGCTGTTCCGGTCCCGTCGTGTCGGCTGCACAAGTAGACGACAGCGATCAGCAATTGAACAACGGCGTTGGCGACCGGTATCAGGTGTCC
>CAZGRF010000737.1:0-2067 GCA_964527825.1 uncultured Pirellulales bacterium | reverse complement strand
CGACGTCCTGAACATGAGCTTCGGCGCCGACGAGTTCGGACCGGAGGGAGATCCCATCGTAAACGAAGCCATCGACAATGCGTTCGATCAGGGAATCTTGCTGGTCTCCAGCGCCGGCAATGCGAACACGGATGATCCGTCCTATCCGGCGGCTTACTACAACGTGATGGCCGTTTCTGCCACCACCGGCGAGGATATCAAAACCGAATACAGCATGTTCGGCCCTTGGGTGGACATCGCCGCACCGGGCACGGACATCGTCACGACGGACCTCGACGGCGAGTACCTGTACACCGCAGGCACGTCGTTCTCGTCGCCGTATGTCGCAGCCGTGGGCGCCCTGGTGCTCTCGCACCGCCCGGAACTGACTAACGTCGAGATCAGGGCTATCCTTGAGAATACGACCGACCCGGTGTATTACGGCCAGGTCGATCCCGACCGATGCTACATTGGCACGGGACGTGTCAACGCGTACACCGCCCTGCTCAACGCCGACGTGCGCCACCCTTTGGGCGAGATCGTCGCGCCGAGACAAGGTGAGGTCCTTCCGGTTGACACCAACACCGTTGACATGGTGCTGTTCGTGCATGGCGATTCCTATCGCCTCGAATACAGCCTCTACGGAAACAACGACTGGGTCCTGATCAGCGAGGGCAACGGCCCGACCGATCCCAACGGCTTGGTGCAGGTACCGTTCGCCGTGCCGCAACGCAGTGCGTACGACCTGCGACTGAGCGTAACGACCGAGGGACGTACCCACACAGATCGCAAGGTCTTCAGCGTCACTGCCGCGGCCGAACAAGAGCCCTGGCCCCAGCCGGAAGAGGTTGATCTGTGGGCGCCGTACCAGTTCTACGGCAATGCCATCTGCATGGACGTCGATGGCGACGGTCGTAATGAAATCATCCAGCCGGCTCTGTGGTGGATGGATTACTATTGGCCCATACCGATGCTGAACATCTGGCGTGAAGATGGAACCTCGCTGCCCGGCTGGCCCGTCCTCTTGCCCGAGGCCTGGGATGCGCCCATTTGCGCGGTCGGCGACATCGACGGAGACGGAGACTACGAAATCGTGGGGACGTGCAATTATGACGACCTCGTGTATGCCTGGCACGTCGAGAGCGGCGAGTTAGTGGACGGCGAATGGCCCCAAGAAGTGGGCGACTACTACTACAGCATCATCACCGGCAATCCCGTCCTGGCGGACCTCGACGGCGACGGTGACAGTGAGATCATCGTGGGCCTGTATTCGACTTCGTCAAGCAGCACCGACAGCCTGTACGCACTGCAAGCCGATGGCAGTTCGCTATGGGCGCGACGGTTCAGCTCGGTGGGCCCGATGAGCGCAGCGGACTTCGACCAGGACGGTGACGTGGAAATCGCGTTGTGCGGATATGGTCCGGGCATGAGCAGCATCTACACGTACATCCTCGACCACGAGGGCAGGCAGGTCAAGCGCTGGCGTGGAGGCAGTGAAAGGGGTACAGTGGCCACCGATCTCGATGGTGACGGCCAGTTCGAGTTGGTCTTCTGCACCGAGGATAGCGTTCAAGCCGTCCGCGTTGACGGCACGACCGTATGGACGACACAGCTCGACAATCCTTTGGACACATCCGGCGTGCTGACGGTCGGAGACATCGACGACGACGGCCGCAGCGAAGTCTATGTCAGTTGCGTCGTCGAGTCAGATGGTTTCGTCGTCACGCAGGTCTACGGTCTGGATTACGAGGGCCGGCTGTTGACGGACCGGGGATTCCCCAAAACCATCATGGGCAACCCGGAATCCGGTGCGATGCTGATCGGAGACATTGACGGCGACGCGCGCAAGGAACTCGTCGCTGCAACGTGGGGCATGCCGGTGATGGCCTGGGAATCGGACGGCTCAACCACGCCGGGATATCCCATGTTCAACCTCCTCTGCGAACAGTACTGTGCCGGGACGTTCGACGACCTAGACCAGGACGGGGACATCGAACTGATGCTCGGAGGCTATGACTATCGTTTCCACGTCATCGACCTGCCGGAAGCCTACGACGCCGACACGATGGATTGGGGCAGCGCCCGGCA
>CAZGRF010000736.1:0-2070 GCA_964527825.1 uncultured Pirellulales bacterium | reverse complement strand
ACATCGTGCAGACCGCCCCGCTGAAAGCCAATATCCTGCCCTCGATCACGCGGAAATTCGTCCTCAAGGCCGCCGAGAACCTCGGTCTTGGGATCAAGGAGCAGTGCCTGACTCCTCAACAAGCCGGATCGGCCAACGAGCTTTTCATCGCGGTGACGACAAAGGACATTGTGCCGGTTGTCAGGTTTGATGGCACCGTGATAGGCAACGGCGAGCCGGGCCCTCACACAAAGGCTCTCATCGACGAGTTTCGCAAGTTCACGAAGTAGCCTTCCGAACCGTTGTAGAGAGCGCCACGGAACGCGCACTCCAGGCCCGATTCACACTGCCCCCTTGAAGAGGAGCAGTAGCGCCAGGACGCAAGCCAGCATGATCGCCCCAGGCACGGCCCAGACCTTCCGCCACTGGAACTTGCCCTCCACGCGGAATCTGTCCATCACGACGCCGGCCAGTTGCGTCCCGAGGAACAGCCCGAGACCGCTCTGGGCGGTGAAAATCAGCGCCTGCATGGAACCGCCGGTCCCTTCCGGAGCCACCGCGCCGGCGTACATCTGGCCGGCTATGATGAAGAACACATACGCCAAGCCGTGGAATGCCTGCGAGACCACTATCACGGCCGGAGGCCTGGGTATGACGTACAGCACATATAGTGTCAACCAGGAGGCCGCCCCCAGAACCAGTGTCCACTTGTAGCCCAGTCCGATCTTCTCCGGATCCAAGAACCGCCCCAACAGGAACAGCGTGGCCGCAGCCTGCACGGCCTGGGCAATGGCCATCGAGGCCGGGACATTCTTAGCCGCGATTCGGTTGTCCTGCATGAACTGGGCGGTGCCGAGGAAGTAGAACTGCATCATCCCGGCGCCTGCCATCGAGATCAGAAAGAAGACCAGGAAGCTTGGCACTCTCAGCATGCCCAGTGCGTCCTGCATCGGGCTTCCGCCCGTGCTCTCCGGCGGCGTGTTCGGCATGAACCCGCCACAAACCACCGCCATGACGACCGACAGGACGGCCGCCAGGACCAGACAGTCCCGACCCTGCTCGCCCGTCTTGAAGACCCACCGCCAGCCTGTCAGGAAGTAGCCGGCCAGGGCCCAGGCAATCGGCGCCCACATGAAAATGTAGGCTGACTGGGCGGTGTCGACGTTATTCTTGGCCAGATGGTAGAACATCAGGGAGTTGACCAACGGCAACGTCGCCGCATAGCAGAGCGAATAGAGCAGAATCACCGTAAACAGCGATTTGAAATCCTTCCTCCAGCCGGCGACGAAGAGCAGAACCATGCCGACGAGATGGGCCCCTGCCAGGATATACTCCGTATTGACGTACTTGTCCGCCATTTGGCCGGCCAGTAGCGGCATGAAGATGCACGCCAGCGGCAATGCGGCGTAGATCCATCCGGTCTGCTTGCCGCTAAACTTCAGCGGCCCCAGAAGCCGCGCCGCAAGTACCGGATACCAGGCGCCCCAGACAGCGAACTCCAGAAACATCAACGCGCTCAACTTGATGTACAGGCCCGTGTCCATCCCGAAAACCATAGCTTTCTCCTTGAATTGCCGCAAGACGTTGCCGGTCAACCCGCCGAAGTCAACCGTTGGACCGCCAGCTTGATATCACCGAAACGATCATCGCCCGCCTCACGCTCGATGGCCATCGCTCCCTCGAAGCCGACCTCATCGAGCACGCCGAAGAACTGGGCCACCCCTACCTGACCGTCGCCCCAGGGGACCTCGGCACCCCACGTCCCGGGCTGCCCGGTGCGGACCGCGTCCTTGACGTGAAGGTGCTGGATCCAGGGTGACAGGATGCGCACCGCTTCGATCGGATCGCCTCTATCGTAGAGGATCATGTTGGCCGGGTCGAAGTTGACACCCACGGAGTTGTGGTCCAGTCTTTCCAGAAAGTGGCGCAGTTCTCTGGCTGTCTCCTGCCCGGTTTCGAGCAGGAGCATCACGCCACGCTCCTGGGCCGCGTCTGCCAGCGTCCGGATACGTTTGGCCATCTTCTCCGCCTGAATAAAAAAAGCGAGGCATAAAGCCGTCAAAGGCGTCAATAGCGCCAACATCGAAAAAA
>CAZGRF010000735.1:0-2074 GCA_964527825.1 uncultured Pirellulales bacterium | reverse complement strand
AGGACGCGATGTGCCGGATCTATCTGAAGTACAAGGACCGTCTGCTGACTCTGGCCAGAGGTCTCTTGAGCGAGCAAGCGGCGGCCGAGGATGTGGTGCACGATGTGTTCGTCCGTTTTGCGGAGTCCGCGCCGCGCTTTCGACTGACCGGCAGTCTCAAGGGGTATCTGGCCACGTGCGCCGCGAACCTGGCCCGAGACCGAATCCGGGCCAGAACACGCAGGGCCGAAGCTCCGGAGCTTCGGTGGGGGACCGGGCAGGACACCGACGGACCGGAAGCACACGCCGTGGCAACAGAGCAGCGGGTGCGGCTGAGACAAGCCTTGGCCCAACTGCCCTACGAGCAGCGTGAGGCCGTCCTGCTCCATCTCAAGGCGCAGATGACGTTTGGCGACATCGCCAAAGCCCAGTGCGTCTCGCTCAGTACGGCGCATGGCCGATATCGATATGGATTGGACAAACTGCGGTCACTCTTGAATAGCGAGATCAGCCAATGACACCCGCAGATGACATAAAGCGAATGATCCGGAACTGGAACGAGACCACCACCCGCCGAATGGACCAGCAGGTGCTCGCGGACGTGGAGCAAGCCTTGGCGAAGGCGCGAGAACGAGCCGCTCCGGCCAGGTCGACCACTTGGAGGCGTGAGGTCTGGCGCAGAGCGGGCTATCTGGCGGCCGCATTTCTTGTTATCGCAGCTTGGTCGGTCTGTCTTGTGTCATACAGGCGAATCAGAGACCTGGAGAACAAACTCGAATCAGCTCGACGTGCCATGGCTTTTACCCCGGCCGAGGATCCGGCCACGATCAATGTCTACCTGGCGGAGCATCAGGAAGTTGTCGCCCAACAGGCTTCCTTGAATACGGCCGCGCCACCTTCGCTGCAGATGCGATTAGATCAAAAGGACCTGCTCTACTATGAGATCTACGGTGAGCCGGAGTCTATGCAGCCGGGCCTGATTCTTCGAGGGCGGCCATCGCAACAGGCCGTCGATTCACCCGAATCTCCCGCCATCTCGAACGGGCACACGCTGACGCTCTCGGAGGCGCGGCAGGTGGCCGATTTCGACCTGGTCTGTCCGGCGTGGCTGCGCCCGTGCTACAGGCTGGAGGAGATCCGCAGGATCGAGGACCGGGATGCTCTGCAACTGCTGTATACCAATGGGATCAGTTCCATCTCATTGTTCGAGCAGCCTCTGGACGGCCGGCGAGGGCTCGGGCCGCAGGACTTCCGAGAGTATGTCGTGTATCGCAACAACGGCCAGGCCGGCGGCGCTATTCTCACTTGGCGGGACGATGCCCGGCTGTACGTCCTGGTCGGCAATGCCGAGATTTCACAATTGATGGACATGGCGCAATCAATCAGCGCCGCAAAATAAGAGGATCGAAAAATGACTCACACGCAAGTGACATCACGGGCCACCTGCTGGATGGTGGCAATCGTCTGTGGGCTGTGTGCTGCATCGCTTTGGGCCGACCAGCCCGGGGCGAATTTCGAGGCCGAACAACATTTCGAGAAGGCCAACGAGCTGCATGCGCTTTCGGACTACGAGGGAGCGATGGGCGAATACGAGGCGGTCATGCGAGTCGCGCCGAACACCGCGATCGCTCAGAACGCCCACTATTGGATCGGGCAGATCCAGTACGAGATGCACGACTTCGACGCGGCGTTGGCTACCTTCGGACAGATTATCGAGAAGTACCCGACGAGCACTGTCGTCCCGACAACGCGGGTCATGATCGAACGCACCGAACAGGCGAAGAAGAACAGATCACTTTTTGAGGCTGTGAAGAAGGGGGATGTCGAACAGGTCGGATTGCTTATCACCCAGGGCGCCGATGTCAACGGTAAAGACGAGAATGGGTCGACGCCCTTGTACGAGGCGACCAGCAATGGGTGGATAGACGTGACCAGACTGCTCCTGGAGAAAGGGGCGAACGCGGAGGCTACAGACGCATCGGGCCGGACTCCTCTACATCGGGTCTTCGGTTCGCGGTACGTTTGCGCGTTGCTCCTCGCCAAAGGAGCTAAAGTCAATGCCAAAGATAACCTGGGCAACACGCCCCTGCACGCG
>CAZGRF010000734.1:1147-2085 GCA_964527825.1 uncultured Pirellulales bacterium | reverse complement strand
CGGAGAACGCCGGGCTGTTGAACGCGAAATCGGGCTGGCCCTCCTCGTTCTTCAGCACGGGCGGCAACTGGAAGAAGTCACCGACGACGAGCAAGCCGGTCCCGGGCGAAACCCGCGTCAGGAACCGCTCGAATGTCACCCGATCGACCATGCTGATCTCGTCGATGACGATGACATACGCCCTTTCGAGCTTTCGCCGTCCCGAACTGATCCGCCGATTCGAATCGGGCATCTCCACGATGGGTAGATGGGCCGCCGAGTGCAGCGTCGTCGGACCTTTGATGTAACGCGAGTTGTGCAGGCCGGTCTCGTCGCGCAGTTGGCACGCGGCCAGCCCCGTCGAGGCGGTTAACACGATTTCCCGCTGCTTGCGGCCGATCGCCTCAGCGATCTTCCTGACCATCGTCGTCTTGCCGGTCCCGGCCCCGCCCGAGAGAAACAGTCGCTCCCCGGCCAGGAGGCTCTCGACGATATCCGCCAACAACTGCGGATTCCGCGCGTCGTTGTAGGGTATCCCCTGCACGCCATCGTCGGACAACGGCCGGGCGTGGCCTACCTTACTGAGTCTCTTCGCCAACCTGCTCAAAACGGAGGTTCCTCCAACCAGGACTCCTACCTTCTCACGTACCGCCAGTCTAAAGCCGCCGCCCGCCGAGTCAAGCCTCATCGTCCACGCCCGCAAACGCCGCCCCCGACTTTTCGCATTTTCCTCTTATTGTCACCTGTTTTCCTGCCGATACACCGACCGAAAGGAAGCATTGTCGAGGGAAACAGAGCTTAGCGGATTCCCAAGGAATCAGACGGTACGCACTGATTGACGGGGATTTGCAGACATGTGGGGACGGCATCCTCGATTCGGGCGCGAATTAGGTAAGGCGTCCCCGGAATTCCAATTCCCTTCGGAATGCCTTGGCTTTGGCCGTCGCGCTTCAAATTGA
>CAZGRF010000734.1:0-1137 GCA_964527825.1 uncultured Pirellulales bacterium | reverse complement strand
CCAAGCAAGGTGCCTCGGGCTGAGGAAACTGCCGAGCTTGCTGGGAGGGCTGGCAAGCTTCTCCAAGAGATACAGGACCGCATCGGCGGGAACAAGAGCGACACGGCTGGCAAAGTGGCTTTCCCGACGGGTTTCATTCGGACGACGGCGTGTATTGCAGAGCAACTACCGCCCACGAAGAACCCAAAGCACGAGGACTGCCTCACCAAGAACATATGCTACACCTTGATCGAAGCGGATGTACTGCGCTGGCTCTTGGTGAGAACCAAGTTAGGCCTTGTGGCCCAGAGGATGATAATAAAGGAAATCATTCGCATACTTGGGGATGTATGCGACAGTCTCATGGTCGATTCGCTCGGCGGAAAAGGCTCCTACAAGAAGCGTACAGAGAAGCTTTCTCAACTCGGCGTTATCGATCCGAAATTGAAGGAGGAACTTGACTGGCTCTGGGATCAACGAGTCAAGGTGCATCTTTGGCAACTCACAGAATCGGAGTATAACGATCGTAAATACAACGCTCGGCAGTACAATCGCGCACATGAGGCATACCAAGGGCTCGTTGCAGCCCTAAATAGTCGTGACAGTGACGCCTCTTAGGCTGTCGTCCAACCGAGGGCGAATCTGCGCGTGGGGGTGTAAGGACAAGGAGACGCATGCGATGAAGAGCCGCATAGTCATATTTGTGATTGGCTTGGTGTTCGGAACTCTCTTGGGCGCATTCGGTGGCAATTTCTTCGGGAACCGATATGTCGTGCGAGGCACTTGGCCACGCGCAATAAGGATGGACCGATGGACCGGGGACACGTGGATAATGAAGCCCGGAGTTCGGGGTTCCGTCTGGCAACCAGTAGGGTCGGAGTCAATTCATGAGACGCCACTAAGAACGGATTTCATCCCCCTTGAGGAATCTGGCGACCAGTAGCGCAGGTCGGTCATGAAGAGAAGCCGGAAAGCACGATTACAGACCAGTGGTGTTGGCGGGGTCGTAAAAGACATCGGCCGAAAAGTTGCCGCAGGGTTGTTGGTCGCGGCGATCCTGGCGGTCATCGCCTGCGCGTGGCTGACAAGAGAGAATCAACTGCGCCTGCGACTACTTCAACGTGAGATGGATAGCATTTCTTCCCGCATTGACAGAGG
>CAZGRF010000733.1:0-2085 GCA_964527825.1 uncultured Pirellulales bacterium | reverse complement strand
TTCATCTGCGATGAGGCGTTCGCGCGGCAGGTCCTCAGCCTCGTCGGACGGGAGGGCGCGCCCCGCGACTTTCAGCACCCGGACGTGAGCGTTCTGGCGGCCTGCTATCGGCACGCGGTCCCGTTCACCGTCCATGCAGGCATCGGCACCGACGTGATCGACCAGCATCCGACTTTCGACGGACAGGCCAAAGGCGGCTGCTCCGGCCGCGACTTTCTCATCTACGCCGACGAGGTGACGAGGCTCTGCGAAGGCGGGGTGGTTCTCAATATCGGCAGCGCCGTCACGGGGCCGGAGGTGCTGCTGAAAGCGGTCTCGATGGCGGCCAACATCGGCAAGGCTCCGCGTGACATCCTTACGGCCGACTTCGACCTGCGCCGCTACGATGCGCGCCAGATGACCGACGAAGGCGCACCGGGCTATTACTGCCGCGACCAGAAGAGCGTTGTGACGCGCGTCCCGCAGGCCTTCGGCGGCCGGGGCCTGTACCTCCAGGGCGATCAGAAAGTCACGTTCCCGTTGCTCTGCCGGGAGGTCTTCAAGAGGCTCTGACGCGCGAACGCACTACGAGGTCCGCAAGGCCAGCCCCTCCCAGATGGCACGCGCAGTTTTGTGTTTTCGGTGGGGGGAATGTCTGTTAGCATGACGGGAGCTTGCGTCCGGGATGTTCTGCTGCGGATGCGGCGTATGACGAAAGGAATGACGGCATGAAGAAGGGCGTGCTTGGGGTTACGGTGATCTCGCTGTTGATAGGTGGCTGTGGCGGCGTCGAGAAGGACGCAGGAAAGGACCCGGTGATACAGGGTAAGGTCCGCGCGCTGTTGGCGAAGATGACGCTGGAAGAGAAGGTCGGGCAGATGACCCAGATCACGCTGGAGCAGTTTGCCAAGTCGGGCCAGGATGGCTACATCATCCTCGACGAGGCAAAGCTGCGCGAGGGCATCGTCAACCATCACCTCGGTTCGATCCTCAACTGTGGCGGACAGGCGCGGACCGTGGCGAACTGGCAGGAGATCATCACGCAGATCCAGACCATCGCCACCAAAGAGACGCGTCTGGGTATTCCGATTCTCTACGGCATCGACTCGATTCACGGCGCCAACTACGTGCTGGGCGCGACGATCTTCCCGCAGGCGGTCGCCATGGCCGCGACCGGCAACGCCGAGCTGATGGAAAAGGCTGGTGCGATCACCGCGTTGGAGACGCGGGCGACCGGCATTCCCTGGAACTTCAACCCCGTGCTCGGGCTGGGCCGCCAGCCGATGTGGTCGCGACAGTGGGAGACCTTCGGCGAGGATGCCTATCTCGCTTCGAGGATGGCGGCCGCGTACGTCCGGGGCCAACAGGGCAACGACATCTCCAATCCGACGAAGGTGGCGGTGTGCATGAAGCACTATCTTGGCTACAGTGTTCCGCTCTCAGGACGGGACCGCACGCCGGCGTACATTCCGGACCGGCAGTTGCGGCAGCTTTTCGTCAAGCCGTTCGCCGCGGCGGTCGAGGCCGGCGCCGTGACGTGCATGGCCAACTCGTCCGAGATCAACGGCGTCCCGGTCCACGCGAGCAAGTTCTACCTGACCGACCTGCTGCGCGGCGAATTGGGCTTTCGGGGCTTCGTCGTCAGCGATTGGGCGGATATCGAGAACCTCTACACCCGCGAGAAGGTGGCCAAGGACCGGCGCGAGGCGGTCAAGATGGCGGTCATGGCGGGCGTGGATATGAGCATGGTGCCGTACGACTACAGCTTCTACGACACGCTGCTGGAACTCGTGCAGGCGGGCGAGGTGCCGAAGAAGCGCATCAACGAGGCCGTGGCGGACATCCTGCGCGTCAAGTTCATGCTCGGCCTCTTCGACCGGGCGTACCCGCGCAAGAGCCTGGCGGGCGAAGTCGGTTCCGAGGCAAGCCGGCAGGCGAACCTGCAGGCGGCGCAGGAGGCCATGACGCTTTTGAAGAATGACGGTGGGGTGTTGCCGCTGCAGCGTGAGCGGAAGGTGCTGGTGACCGGCCCGTGCGCGACCAAGCTCTCCGTCCTCAACGGCGGCTGGACGCTCACCTGGCAGGGCGATAAGGAAGAGCTGTATC
>CAZGRF010000732.1:0-2086 GCA_964527825.1 uncultured Pirellulales bacterium | reverse complement strand
ACTTACGTTAATCCTGCGGCTTTCTTGCGACAAAACCCTTGCGCCCTCGCCCTCATCGCGCTAACATGGAAGGCGTTTGAATTCGCTTTTTGAAAGGACGGAGTGATGAGTCTCACTATCCGAAAACTCATTGTGTTGGGATTGATCGGTTCAATTCTTCTGCTGGGCAACATCCTGCTTGTGGCGAACTGGCTGTCTGAGAGGGGCGTGGTGGATTGGGCACACCACCTTCGGGCAGAGTACCTCACTGGGACTGCTGTCACGATCATTGTTGTTCTGTTGATCCTGCTGGTCAGTCCGAGGGCTGGTACCAGAGGGTTGGTTCGCCGGTGTCCGGTCTGCGATCATGTGCTGCTGAGCAGAGGCCAGTATTGCGGGGAGTGCGGGAGCAAAGTCTCCTGACATTGCTGGTGTCCCTTGTTTCAGGGCTGCAGCAGAAGAGCAGATATAGCACATTTCGTCCTGTCTTCGCTGTCGTGATGCATCGGCGGCTGACTGTGGCAACTGCGGGCGGTCCTTGTGTGCCAAGGGGCTGGCAGGTAGCATAGATGGCCAAGCTGCTGGAGGTCAATTTGGCTGCACCACGCCAGCACAAGTCGGCTCTTACGCAGAGTGTATGCAATGGAACTGACGCCCAGGCAAGAACAACAAAGGAGTGCCGGAAATGAGCCGCTACGCGATGGTAGTACGACTGTTCACGACGGTATGTGTCTTGGCCGCAGTCCGTGCCAATGCGGGGAGTGTGGACGACGATCAGGCGATTCGACAGTGCCGTATGGGCACGTTGACCATCAAAGCAGCGCCGGGAGCGACTGTACGCGTGGAGCAAATCCGGCATGAATTCTGGTTCGGTGCGGCGATTTCGTCGTCGGCGTTTACCGGCAGGCTTAATCCCGCGGACGAGCGCCAGTACAAAGAGGTCTTTCTGGCGAACTTCAACGCAGGCGTTACCGAAAACGCGCTGAAGTGGCATACGATGGAGTCTCAGCGCGGTCGAGTGGATTATACCGTTGTGGATACGATCTTGCAGTGGGCCCACGAGCATGACATCCTTTTGCGTGGACACTGCTTGTTCTGGGGCATACCGGGGATGGTTCAGAATTGGGTCAAGGAATTGGACGACCAGGATCTGCGCGAGGCGCTGAAGACCAGAGCGACGACGATCGCCGGCCGCTACCGGGGTCAATTCGTAGAATATGATCTCAACAACGAGATGATCCACGGCAATTACTATGCCGATCGCCTTGGGCCCGGCATCACGAAGCAGATGGCCGCTTGGGTCAAGGAGGCCGATCCTAAAGCACAGCTATTCCTGAACGACTACGACATCTTGACAGGCAACCGGCTTGACGACTACATCGCACAAATCCGCGGGCTTCTCGCAGAAGATGCGCCGATTGACGGCATCGGTGTACAGGGGCATTTGCACGGCGAGTCGTTCGATCCTGATGCACTCCGCCATGCCCTTGACGAACTTGGTATTTTGGGCCTGCCCATCCGCATCACGGAGTTCAACTTTCCCGGCCAGCGCTCTCCGTTCTACCAGCGCCGAGACCTGAAGCTCACCCCCGACCAGGAGCAGGCCAAGGCCAAGGCACTGACAGACTACTATCGAATTTGCTTCGCTCACCCCGCTGTACAGGGGATATTCATGTGGGGCTTCTGGGAGGGCGCGAACTGGATCCCGCAGTCTTCCCTCTACCGACGCGACTGGACACCCACCCCAGCGGCCACGGCCTATCGCGACTTGGTGTTCAAGGAATGGTGGACCCGGTGGGAGGGCAAGGCAGACGCAAACGGTGAATGCCAGTTGCAGGCGTTCTATGGGAAGCACCGTGCGACGGTTGACGGACGTGAGCAGGTCGTTGACCTTCAAAAGGCTGTGGGCGCCGCGACGGTGTCATTCAGGTAGTCTGTTGGGCCGCCCCTTGATGTCGCACGTGCCAGAGGACGTCACTGGGTCGGAGAAGCTGCTCTAGGTCTTGTCATAAGGCCAAAGGCCATTACCCAGACAAACAAGAACTTCCCGGGAGGCCAAGATCAGGCTATGATCTCAAAAGTGTAGCGGATAGGTGTAGTAAGGAGG
>CAZGRF010000731.1:0-2092 GCA_964527825.1 uncultured Pirellulales bacterium | reverse complement strand
TCACCTTCACCTGGAATATCTCATTGGCCTTGACCGAATCCGGGCATTCAATCACCGGGACGTGCTTCTCTTTCCTCCAATCTGCCTTCTGGATGTGCTCGCTCAGATTCCCCATAGTCCTGACTCCTTGTCAATTCTTGTCCTTGCTCCGGAGATGGTATCTCCCGACGCGACCGATGTCGAGACGCAACGATGATAGCCGAGGTCGGGCGTTCATCCGCCTCTCGTCTCACGTCGCAGATGCGGCACTATGTGCACCTGCCGGCTGAACGCTCACCATATACTACTGCCTTACGTTCGGTCAACCAGCACATGTTCACTGATAATGTCGACCTTTGTGTATGAGTCTGGTTTTGTGGCGCCGAAGGAGTTGGCCAAAGACGGCTTTTTCGATGGTTGACTTGTCGCTGAAGCAGCCTATTGGTGCATACGCTGGCGCAGCGTCCGGGATAATCGCTCCGCCAACGTGGCGCGAAGGGACAGACACAGCAGCCCTGTGGGGCCGGCTGTGTCTATCCCGTGCGGTTGTGTCTTCGGCTGCCGCGATAAGGCATTCTCGCTCGTCGTGCCATCGTGACGGCATAGGTGAGGGCGAGCCAGGACCCGCCCCTACCAAGAACGCCTTATGGCGTCACTACCAACTTGTGCCCTTACGGGCACACTGCGAATGGCTTAGTAGTCGCGGGCGATGAGGGCGTCTTTGCCCACCAGGTAGTGGTCGGCGTCTTTGATCTTGAGATTGTAGACCTTGCCCACATAGGGTTTCAGTCGCTTGTACACCGCGGCGACCGTGACCGAACCGGTGGCGGTTTGCAGTCTGGTGCCGACCCTGAGATTCTGCAAGGCAATCCATCGGCCGGATTCGCTCATGAAGTAATGGCAGGAAGCCACGCTGATACAATGGCCGGTCTCAAGGATGACATCATAGCACGCGAACGCGCCCACATGCTCCTGGAGTTGCTCAACCGTGTTCAGGGTCCCGGGAACCTCTGCGAGCGAGGGCAGGATGCCCTCGACACGCGCGGGCGAGATGCCCGCGACACGGTCCTGGGCCGGCCGCACCTGCGATATGGGAACGAGGATGCCGTCCGCCCACACCGGTGTCTCGGCCGTGAAACACGCCCGGCCCTTCACCGCTGCGCCCGTCGTGAACATCCAGACGTCCCCTTTGATCCTATGGCCCTGAGTATCGATCTCGTCGATGCGCCACCAATACACCTGCGTAGAGCCAAGATAGCCGGGCGGATCGTAAGACGTGAGACTCTGGCCCTGGCTGGCCAACACGCCGGCCGGATTGTCTGGGCTGGCCTGGGCAACCTTCTCGAAGTCAACGCCCAGGTATACGTCATGAGCGATCGCGTCCAGACCGGCTGTCCAGGTCAGAACGACGGAGGGACTGATCCCAACGGCGCCGTTCGGAGGATAGGGATTCGAGGCTTTGGCGGCCCGCAGTGCCAGTTCCGGAGGTGTGAGGCTGGCCTCGGGAGTGCCGCCATAGGCGCCCATGTTGATCCGACCGCCGTTAGGGAAGGGCTCGAAACCGGTGCCACTTGGATCACCGATCAGGCCGGTGGCGGCTACGATGCTACTGGGGGAAGGCACAACTTCTGCGGTGGTGATCGGACTGCCCGCGTCGATGCATGGACTGCTCACGGTGTCTATGACCCAGCGGCGGGTGACGGCGTCCCAACGTCCGGCCTGGGATCTCAGATGGTAGTCGCCATCAGGGTCGGCGAACAAAGGATCGACGTTGATGTTGCTCAAACCTTCCACGCCGCCTTGAATGTCACTGTAACTGACCGTCACTCCGCCACCGCTTATCTCGTCGGGCGTATCGGCCCAGAGGATGCAGTTGGTTAGCACAGCCTGACCTGTTGACGACAGCGCGCCCCCAACTTCTGCTTCTGCCGAGTTTCCGGTGAAGGTACAATTGGCCAGCGTGACGCCACCGCCATCGAAGTTGTCCATCCCACCGCCGATCGCGGCCAAGTTCTTGCTGAACAGACAGTTGGCAACACTCGGTTCGCTGGCACTGAGATTGCACACGGCGCCACCCCGGTTTGTCGCTGAATTGGCGTTGAAGGTGCAATTG
>CAZGRF010000730.1:0-2092 GCA_964527825.1 uncultured Pirellulales bacterium | reverse complement strand
TAGCAGGAACGAAGCTTCTTTATGCAGAGAGACGGGGCCTGTGTCCACCTGACACAGGCCCCGGTTTCTCGGGGCCGGCATCCGCACGAAACGTCCGGGGAGGAAGGGCGAAATCCTATTCGACCGGCGTTTCTCGCCTGCTCAAGGACCTCCTGCCGCCCCGTGTGCCCCATGATGGCTTGGCGCCACCGCCCGCGGGAAGCACCAAATCACCGTTTGACCCCGGAAAACGCTGAAGTCGCCCGCTGATTCGTCCGAAAAATCTGTTGAATCAGAGAACACATGTGGCTATGATGGATATGGCGGTGTGGGTTTGTCTCTATCGCTGCCCACGAAGCGATTGCTTTGTGGGAGGCGTGCGAATAGGCCCAAGTTGCACACTGCGCCGGAGGTTCTGATAGAATGCGTTGCGTTTGGCACATCGCGAGGGTGGGGTCACTCTGGGGCTCGCACTGCCGTGTACCGGGCCCACTACTGATGCATTCCGCGAGCCTTCGCTCTCCCCTGGCAGGAGGTGACGGGAATACCACCACCCTGTGCTCCAACGAGCCTGGGATAGCCACAAGCCACCCCAATATGGCAAGGAGGCGCAAGTAGACAGAGGCGCGGCATCGTGTCGCAGAATGACAATGTAAACGTACTCACTAAGGTGCGGTAGTCGCAATTCTTTCTATGAGGAGGACTGCTATAGGAAAGAGACCGATTCATCTGTTGGTGTTTGTCTTTGCGGTAAGCTTGCTGTCGGCAAGTACGAACCTGGGTTTCAATGCAGGCAAAGACCCCGGTCTCGTTGGTTGGTGGAAGTTGGATGACGGCGCCGGCATGACAGCCACCGACCATCCGGCAACGGCAATCATGGCACCCCCTGTCGGCGCCTCGACCTTTGTTTCACCATAATGTGAGTAGTTGCTCTAGTTGGGAGAAATATCATGAAGAGGAAGGTTGTTTGCTTGACTTGTCTTGTTCTGGCGTTAGGTCCGGCCGCTTGTGTCCTTGCTGCTGACGCTGATGCTGAGATTCCAGCAGCAGGCTCGTCAATAACGACAGACGGCATTCGGGAGAGTGCCTGGTTCAATGTACCTCAGCATGAGATAGGAAACGCCGTTTCAGGTACAGTCTCGGAAACCGGCTGTTCAGGCCGTTGGCAGGCGTTGTGGAATTCACAGTATCTCTATGTTTTCATCGATGTAAATGACGATGTGCTGAATAGTGATTCCGCGGGCAGCAGATGGAACGATGACAGTGTAGAGGTCTTTATTGATATCCACAACGACAAGGCGACTTCCTATGCCACGGGTGCGGATGACTACCAGTTTCGTTTTGCGTGGAGCGCGACGGCGCCTGAAGTCGGAGCGGACCATGGGGACACCACCGGCATCGAGTTTACCCTCTTGACTACCGACACCGGGTATGTTGTGGAAGCCAAGTTCCCATGGGCCAACTACAGTTATGCCCCGTCCCTTGGTGATTTGATGGGATTTGAGATTCAGATAAATGATGACGATGGCAGTGACCGAGTCAACCAGCTCGACTGGTATTCGACGACAAACGATGCTTGGTCCAATCCAAGTGTTATGGGGACGGTTGTCCTCGCGGCCGGTTGTGGACCCGTTGCTGTCAATCCCGAACCGGCAGACGAGGCCACGGATGTGGCCAGGGACACGGTTCTGAGCTGGACGCCGGGCCTCTTCGCCAACACGCATGATGTCTACTTTGGCACGAGTTTCGACGACGTCAACGCCGCGGGCGCGGGCAGTCCGCTGTTGGTCGGCCCCGGGCAAGACGCCAACACGTACGATCCCCCCGGCCTACTGGAATTCGGTCAGACCTATTACTGGCGGATCGATGAAGTCAATGCGCCGCCGGACGGCACCGTCTTTGCGGGCAACGTCTGGAGTTTCGCGACTGAGCCGCTCTACTACGAGGTCCAGGGCGTCGTGGCCTCGGCCTCGCATCCCACGGCGGAAGGCTCCGGCGGACCGGAGGTCACCATCAATGGCTCCGGTCTGACCGATGGACAACATGGGACCGGCGACACCACCATGTGGTCGGGCAAGGCTGCCGCAGGCGATCCCGTCTGGCTTCAGTACGA
>CAZGRF010000729.1:0-2094 GCA_964527825.1 uncultured Pirellulales bacterium | reverse complement strand
CCAAGCGAAGACTGGGTGAAGTGCCTTTTTCGCTCGGCTTGCCAGATGGGGTCTTCGTGCTGTCGGTCACCCTGGATTGGGCTCGGAGCAGACCGGCCAAGGGGTTGGCGGCACGCTCAACGACCCAGATGGAGTGCCCGAGTGAGGGGGGCGACTACCTCACGCACAGCCCGCGGCCGCTGAAGGTTGCATTCTGTCCGCACGGGCGATTTGGGGGCCAAGGTCCTTCCGCCTCCCAACAGCCCGGCGTCTGGAGAAGAGGCGAGAGGACGCTTCGGCTTGGATACCGGTGTCTCGACGTGTCGGTTTGTGCCTGACACGGCGTTGGGCAACGAGCAGTCGTACCCGAAACCGCAGACCACACGTTCTGGGGCAGTTGCGGCCGATGTGCGCCCCATGCGCTCGGTTTGTGCGTGCGGCTGGATTTGGGTTTGCCCAGCGAAAACTGCCCCCTCCGAAACGACCGGCCGGCGTCGTAAATCACGTCTGATAACTGACTTGCGAAGGAGTATAGCAAGACTTGTGGCTCAGTCAAAGGCGACTGACGAGCTTCTTGTCGCTCCGAAGCAAAGGGCCCTAGTGGGTCAGAAACGGGGGCCGCGTGCGACAGAAGGGCACGCATGCCCTTGACACAGGTGGGGCGATGCAATAGAATTGAAAATAGCCTCTGGATTGTACCGGCGCGGGCCGATAGTCGTGGTGGGCGTTAGGTGTGTTGTGCGCGCACGTCAGCGCGCCACCATGCTTCTGATCGTTTCCGCAGGGTGGGCTGTCGGATGCGCTTGGTGTGGAGGAGGCTCGGGTCATCCTGCGACCGGACAGACTGATCCTTTCAGGAAAGGAGCGGTCGTTGAACCGAGAGTACACTGATCTACACTTCTCTGTCTGTCACGCTGACCTGCGGCGTTTGGTTGATGTCCCCTCGTGGTCACCTGAGGGGGGCCTTGCGAACGACGGGCAGCGCATACTTACCCCATACTCTATTTAGAGGAGGACAAAATGTCTCGTAAGCTCATTCTAACTCTCACAGTACTTGTGGGTCTGGTCGCGGGTAGCACCAGGGCGGAACTCATCGCCTGCTACCCCTTCAGTGAAGGGACGGGCACATCTACCGTCGACGCCACCGGCAACGGCAACGACGGGACCTTCAACGGCGATGTGGAGTGGGTTGCCGGCTACAAAGGCGGGGCGGTACGTTTCGACACGGCTGGTGAGAGGATCGTGATCGGCCCGCTCGATCCCACGGCCGGCACCAACGCGATGACGCTGGCCGCCTGGGTCAACTGGGAGGGCAGCGGAAGCAGCATCGCAAACCAGGGCATCATAGGCAAGCGTCTCGGCTGGCCTACTAACGGCAGCACCATCAAGTGGTTTTGGGAGACTTCGCCAACCGGTGACCTTAGATTTCGAGCCGATTACAATGGAGGCGGCATGAATCTCGGGTTCGGTAACGCGGTCCTTGCCCCTTATGCGAATGAGTGGGCTCATGTAGCTGTCACTTACGATGATGGCGCGGCCGTACAGTATATCAATGGCGAGGAAGTCTCATCGGGGAACGTTGGTGCTTTGAGGGAGGCCGCAAACGCCACCCCGGTGACGATCGGTTGCGTTGATTCCACCAATACTGAAACCTTTGTCGGCATCATCGACGAGGTGCGAATCTACAATACGGTCTTGACTGACGTGGAACTGCAGGCAGCCATGGCGGGCCAGATCTCTTTGACTTCGAGTTCGTCACCTGTCCCAGCGGACACCGCGACGGACGTCCGACGGGACGCAATCCTCTCCTGGATGCCCGGCGCTTACGCCAAGACGCACGACGTATACTTCGGCACCCTCTTCGACGACGTCAATTCTGCCGATGCAAGCAGCCCGCTGCTCGTCGGTCCGGGGCAGAATGCTGGTACGTACGATCCGCCGGGGTTGCTCGACTTCGGTCAGACCTATTACTGGCGTGTCGACGAGGTCAACGGGGCGCCGGACTTCACAGTCTATCCGGGCGCCGTCTGGAGCTTCACGACTGAGCCGTTCTATTATACGGTCGAGGGTGTCGTAGCCTCCGCCTCGCTTCCCACGGCCGATGGCTCCGGCGGA
>CAZGRF010000728.1:0-2095 GCA_964527825.1 uncultured Pirellulales bacterium | reverse complement strand
GGGCTGGCGGGATACAGCCGGGGTGCGATTACGGCCTGCTTCACCGCCGGCGAGGTGCTGGGAGAGTCTATCACGGGTGGGCTGGTCGGATCGAACTGGGGAGACGTCGCGGCTTCGTATTCGACCGCGGCGGTTCCCGCCCAAACAAAGGTCGGTGGTTTGGTCGGTGTCAATGGCATGGCTCCTTCCAGCGCCACGATTGCGCCGCCGCCGGGGCTCATACCCGATCCGCCCAGAACGCGCATATCCTCCTGCTACTGCCTCGGCTCGGTCGAAGGCCAGAGTGCCGTCGGCGGCCTGGTCGGGCAGAACGGGGGATTGATCGCGACGTCCTATGCCGCAGCCGCGGTGACCGCTGTGCCCCTTGCCGTTCCCCCCGCACGCGGCGGCAGAGGTGAGCCTGCGCCTCCGCCAGAGCCGCCGACGGTCGGCGGTCTGGTCGGCGCCAGCGACTTCGGCGTCACGTTGCTGAGCTACTGGGACCGGGAGCGTGCCGGCCTGTCCGTCAGTGCCGAAGGGAGCGGCAAAACGACCGAGCAGATGACCGGAATGCAGACCTTCCGAGGCTGGGCCAGTCTCGATCAATGGTCGATTGACGAGGGTCGCGACTATCCGCGCCTGGCGTGGCAGGGTTGGCCGGGAGAGCCGATGGTGGCCGACCCGAACCGCTACAGCGGCGGCACCGGCGCGCCCCACGACCCGTACCGCATAAGCAACCCCAGTGATCTGATCGACGTGGGCCATTACCCGGCCGACTGGGACAAGTGTTTCATGCTGATGCACGACATCGACCTGGCTGAGACGGATCCCAATGAGCTGCATCCCATCGGTGTCTACGGCGTGCCGTTTGTCGGGGTCTTTGCCGGCAACGACCACACGATTTCGAACTTCTCCTACCTGGCGGATGCCCGGAGCACTGTCGGTCTGTTCGGGAGTATCGGTTCGGAGGTCTCTTTCTGGCGTCTGGACCGATTGCAGGACGTCAACGGGGTGGTATTGAATCTGCATCTCGACAACGTCAATGTCTCTGCGTGCTCCTGCGCCGGCGGCTTGGCCGGATTCAACGGCGGCACCCTTTCCGGCTGCTCGGTGACGGGCCGCGTCAACGTTGCCCTCCATGACGCCGGTGGTCTGGCCGGGTGCAGCGTCGGTCCGGTCCGCGGCTGCTTTGCCGCCTGTGATGTCAGTGCCAACGGGGTGGCCGGCGGGCTGATTGGCTGGAGCCTTGGGCCGGTTACGGCCTGCGGGTGCGACGCGCGCGTTGACGCAGTCCGCTACTATGCCGGCGGCTTGATCGGGGAAAGCGGCAATACCGTTGAATCGTGCCACGTCACCGGCAGCATCACAGGGTATTCCTACACGGGCGGACTCATCGGACTCAACGAGGCAAGCGTTTTCGGTTGCTCGGCAACGGGAGATGTCACAGGCTCCTGGAGCATAGGCGGCCTCGTGGGATGGAATGAGTACGCCAGGGATATCACCGCCAGTTTCGCGCGGGTCTACGTCCTGGGCGAACATCAGGTGGGTGGCCTCGCAGGGACCAACTACGGACGCGTCGCGAATTGCTACGCCGAGGGCACTGTAGAGGGCATCGATAACGTGGCGGGCCTAGTGGGAAGCAACAGCGGCTCTTCCGCGACGTTCACGTTCTGCTACGCGGCGTGCGCGGTTTCTGGGCAAGAGAACGTTGCCGGCCTGGCGGGCAAATCGCGTTGGGGATATCTCGAATCCTGTTTCTGGGACACGAGCCTTTCCGGCGTGGAGGCTGCCGTGGCCGAGTTCGACGCTGAGCCGGAGAATGTGTGGGGCCTCAATACCGCGGCGATGCAGAAGCGCAACACGTTCATCAATGCCGGCTGGGACTTCGAGACCATCTGGACAATTCGCGAAGGCCAGGACTATCCGCGTCTGAGATGGGAGCAGACGCTTGCCCAAGAGTAAGGCGTTTCATCACGGCAACGGTGTTGCCCGCCTTCTACCGCGCCGCAGCGATGCGCGCCTCCAGGTCGGCGTGGAAGGTGCCCTCGAACGTTCCTTCCACGGGGCCGGTCATGAAGACTTCGCCATCGTCTGCGATCTCGATGTGCAACTGACC
>CAZGRF010000727.1:0-2096 GCA_964527825.1 uncultured Pirellulales bacterium | reverse complement strand
ACATGGGTTGAAGACTGGAGAAATAGAGGTGGTCACAGTACGTCACCTGCCTGGGGATTCTTCCCAGGAGACTCAATCACACTGCGAGGGACGCCGGACCTGGCCGCGGCTATCGAGAAGTGGATGGCGAGACGCCGGAGCGGTGCGGACTGGGGCGGTGCGTGGAACACTTGCTTGTTTGCCCGTCTGGAAAACGCCGACAGGGTCGACCAATGGTTCAGAACATATTTGCGTTCGGTCAATGACAACCTGCACAACCGCGTCCAGAACCAGTCCGACGCCAGCTTCGGCTTCACCGCCGCTGTTGCCGAAGCTCTTTTGCAGAGCCACGCCGGTGAAATCAGCTTCCTGCCGGCTCTGCCCCCGAGCTGGCCAAACGGCTCCGTCAAGGGTCTTCGTGCCCGCGGTGGCTTTGAGTTGGACATCCGGTGGAAAGATGGTAAGCTCGTAAACGCAACGGTGCGTTCGCTCGCAGGCGGATCCTGCCGACTTCGCTATGGCACCGTCACCAAAGACTTGAACCTGGCCAAGGGCCAGCGTGCTCAATGGGATGGGATCCAATGACGAAAGCCTGTCAGAATGATATAGGGAGTGCCAGGCCAGTACGGTTCTTGCAGGTGTCGATGGCCCCCCACGAGACCGTGGATTCTGTGTTGGTGGTCCGGCCGGGCCGCGGCGTATCTCCTTTACCTTCACCGTACTGCCACACTCGTATATGGCCTCTGCCGTCAAATAGGTCTACGTATCCTCCGATCCCATGAACTGACTTTTGCAAAGGACCAAGCCATGAACAAATCCCACCTTTTACACGCCAGCTTAGATTGCCCGTCTGGACGAGCCATGACCACTTCACTCGCAGATCGGACTTCTTACCCGGCGGAGATTCCCGCCATTCGCGGCGAATCTGAATTCCCGTTGCCGAGACCGGCGCGGAGTGAAGTGCCAAGAACCGGAAGCATTTTCGCAGCACTGGCAGTCCTGTCGGTGGTATCCGTTGTGAATCTGTGGCTCTCGGCTCCGGCGGCCTTCGCAGCCGGGGAGGTCTGCGCTTCCTGTGAACAGCAGGTCAGTATCACCGGGGAGTTTGTGCATCGCAAGGAGAATGCCGCCCTTGGCGTCCAGGGCGCCGCCAGCAATGCAGCGGCGTTTCGAGAAGACATCAACGGCAAGAGTTTCACTATCAGCATCTCGAATTTGCCTGAGGGCAAGTACACCATCGTTATCGGCGAAGTGGAAACGCTGGTGAGCGAGCCGGGAGAACGGTTGTTCGACGTGACTTCCGGCGACGTCACGCTGGCCCAGAACTTCGACATTGTCGCCACGGCCGGCGGTATGGGAAAGGTCTGCTACATTAGGGGCGTGGTCGAGCATCTGGATGATTCGCTGCGCGGGCCGCTGAAGGTCTCTTTCACGGCGGTCAGGAACAACGCGAAATTCAACACGTTCGAGGTGCAGGATGCCTCGGATGCTTTGGTTCTCGCTTTCAATGCTTCGGAATTCGCAGAACCATTCACCGGCGATGCGACCCGCATACCGGATATCAAGGAGCCGCCGATCTGGCGCGACCCGGCGCAACCGTTGCGGAAGCGTGCAGACGACGTAATTCGTCGGATGTCGCTGGAGGAGAAAGTCGCACAGTTGCGTAACGAAGCGCCTGCCATTGCGCGTCTCGGTGTTCCGGCGTATAACTACTGGAATGAGGCGTTGCATGGGGTTGCCAACAACGGCGTCGCCACGGTCTTTCCGGAGCCTGTTGGCATGGCATCCACGTGGAATCCTCCATTGATGCGTCAGGAAGGAACCGTCGTTGGCATCGAGGGTCGCGCCAAGCACAACGACTACGCCAACAAGAACAATGGCGACTCCAAATGGTGGACCGGCTTGACCTTCTGGACGCCGAACGTCAACATTTTCCGCGATCCTCGCTGGGGCCGCGGCCAGGAAACCTACGGCGAAGACCCCTATCTCACCGGCGTGATGAGTGCCGAATTCGTCAAGGGCATGCAGGGGGACGATCCCACCTATATCCTGTCCATGGCATGTGCGAAACACTACGCGGTCCACAGCGGCCCGGAACGAGACCGGCATCGGTTCAA
>CAZGRF010000726.1:0-2097 GCA_964527825.1 uncultured Pirellulales bacterium | reverse complement strand
TGTTTGGGCCCTTGGCAGGCTTCGCTCGGATGTTGGAAGACAGAATCCTCGTTTGGCGGTTCAATCGTGGGGACACGGCGGCGTTATGCCGCATCTATGAGAAGTACCGCGACGACCTGCTCAGGGTGGGCGTCGCCCTGCTGAACGACCGTGCTGAGGTTGAGGACTTGCTGCACGATGTCTTCGTGGATTTCGCACAGAGCACCGGGCGTTTTCTGCTCAAGGGCAGCCTGAAGGGCTATTTGGCCATTTGCGTTGCCAATCGGGCCCGCGATCGCAATCGGACATTGCAGCGGCGCGGCGCGGTGAATCCTGAGGAGGTCAAGCCACGCCGGGCGACCCCAGAGGGGCCGGAACACAAAGCCGTCCGCCGTGAACTGGCCGCGAAGCTGGATGAAGCTATGGCCCGACTGCCCGACGAGCAGCGTGAGATCGTCGTCCTCCATCTGCAGAGCAGAATGACGTTTCGCGAAATAGCCAAGCTCAGAGGAGTCTCCACCAATACCGCTCTGAGCCGCTACCGGTATGCCCTGGACAAACT
Source organism: uncultured Pirellulales bacterium (assembly GCA_964527825.1). Classification (GTDB taxonomy): domain Bacteria; phylum Planctomycetota; class Phycisphaerae; order Sedimentisphaerales; family Anaerobacaceae; genus JAFGLV01. Next base: position 1,556 of record CAZGRF010000726.1, on the reverse strand, counting down.
GCGTTCGAGCTTGAATGGTGAGATGATCCGATGAAGGACTCGAAAGAGACTCAACGCGCGGTCGCTGCGTACCTGGAGACCCTCCCCGCGCCCGACGGGACGCGGGTGGACAGTAAGGTCCTTCCTGACGCAATAGCGACGATGCACAGAACGAAGAACTCGCGCACGGCGCAACGGGGCCGTGCCACATGGAGAACAATCATGACGAGTAGAACAAGCAAGCTGGCCGCGGCGGTCATCGTTGTAGCGGCCTTGTCTGTTACCGTTTTCGACGGGTTAACGAAACCGGCCTGGGCGTGGGAAGACGCCATTGAAGCTCTCAGGGACTTCCACTGTGTCCACCTGGTCGGGGCTTTCCCAGGCGGCACGGCCGAGGTCTGGATGCGGGCCAACGCAGCTAAGACGCAATCCACAGATGTGGTCGTCAGGGGCAGCCAGGGCGCAATCACGTGGACCAGGGGCGGCTCCACCTATCACTATGAGCCCAGCCAGAACACGGTCTACTATGAGCACGCCCTTACTGTCGGCATGGCCCAGTGGCTCGGGCCGGAATTGCTGGAGATGCTCAGCGCCGCCGAGAATGCCGAGGTGGTGCGCGGCAAAGACCCCGCCACCGGGCGGGACCGCGTGATGCTCATGTGCAGCCTGATCGACGTCCACGGCGCCCAGTCCTGGGTCATTGAGTTCGACGCCGCCAGCAAGCTACCGGTAGCCATGAAGCAGTGGGCGAACCTGGACCGAGCCGGACCTCCGAGCTTCGATGCCTTCAAGATCATTTACTACGAGGACCTGCCGGATGACGTCTTCGACGTTCACATCCCGGGCGACGCGAAACACATCGAGAAGCCACTGCAGATCCCGGACGATGCCGTGGGCGCTCTGGGCAATCCTCAGGACGGGATCTCAGCCGAAGGCCTGACGCAGCAGGAGGCCGCCGAAAAGGCCGTACGAACGATGTACCAGGCAATCATGGATCAAGACCTGGACAAGCTCAAGAGCCTCGCCCCCCTGTGTCGCAACTGGGGTGACGAATTCCTGCGAGAAATCGTCTTCAGACCGAACAAGGACGACCGTATGGTGGAGATTCTGGAGATCGGTCAGATCAGCAAGACCGGACGCTCCGTGCTTGGTCCCATCGTGGCGGTACCAACCACAGTCAGATTGAAAAACGGCAAGAAAGCGGAGCAGCAGATGATCGTCCAATTCCGCCGGTTGGGAGACACCGCCTCCTGCGTCGTCCACGGCCCCTACGGCCTGCCCCGAGAGATCGAGTAGCCACGCCGCGCGCGCAAGCTGCACAGTTGACTTTCAGCGACCAGACGCTAAGATAGCAACTGTATACGCGGACGAACGCTGCTAACCCTTGAAACGGGAGGTGCGCTGATGGCGTCAATCATCGTGACGTCGGGCAAACAGCAAGGAGAGTTCTTGCCCCTGGGCCGGCGGATCAGCGTGATCGGCCGGGCGGAGAACCTGCCACTGCAACTGCTGGACGATCTGGTCTCGCGCAAGCACCTGCGTATCCGGTTCGATGAGGCCAAGGACCGATACGAAGC
>CAZGRF010000725.1:0-2097 GCA_964527825.1 uncultured Pirellulales bacterium | reverse complement strand
TCACATCGTGACACATCACCACGTCGATCTTCGCATCCACCAATTGCCCCGGCGTCACGGCCTTCTGACCGCTCGCCCGAGCCAAAATCTTTTCGCTTATCGTCATTGCCATCGTTTGCCACTCTCTAGTTTAGAGTTCGGATGTCGGTATTCCCGGATGTAGGATGGGCAACTTGTTGCCCATGCTGATCCTACAGTTCCGCGTTCATCTCCGTCGCTGTGCCTTCGGCCGCAGCCATGCGGTTGATCGCATCCACGTAGGCCTTGGCACTGGCCTCGATGATGTCGGTCGAGATGCCCCGGCCGATGTGGGTCCGCCCATTCTCGGTGATCCGGACCGTGGCCTCGCCCAGCGCCTCCTTGCCGCCGGTGACCGCGCGGATCGAGTAGCTCTCCACCTTCGGTGACAGACCTGTGGCCTCGCGAATCGCTTCGTAGGCCGCATCGACCGGCCCATCGCCACACGCTGCCGCCTGCCTGGTCTGGTCGCCAATCTTCATCCGCACGCTGGCCGTCGGCAAAGTCCCCGTGCCGCATGCGACGTGCAGGTACTGCAAATCGTAGACCTTGGGCACGATGCGGACCTCGTCGTTGATAATGGCCGCGACGTCTTCGTCGAAGACCTCTTTCTTCTTGTCGGCGATCTCCACGAACCGCGCGTAGGCCTGTTCCAACTCCGCCTCGGTGAGCTTGTAGCCGAGCTGTCGGCAGCGGTCGGAGAAGCCGTGCCGGCCGGTGTGGCGGCCGAGCACCATGCGCGAGCCGCCCAACCCGATCGTCTCCGGCGTCATGATCTCGTACGTGCTGCGCTCCTTGAGGATGCCGTCCACGTGAATGCCCGACTCGTGTGCGAAGGCGTTGGCCCCGACGATGGCCTTGTTCGGCTGAATCACGAATCCGGTCAACTGCGAGACGAGCTGGCTGGTGCGATAGATCTCTTTCGTGTTGATGCCCATCGCCAGCGGCGCCGACTCGCCGAAGAAGTTGGCCCGCGTGTGAATGGCCATGACGATCTCTTCCAGGGCCGCGTTGCCCGCGCGCTCGCCGAGGCCGTTGACGGCGCACTCGACTTGCCGGGCGCCGTTGCGCACGCCGGCCAGCGAATTCGCCACCGCCATGCCGAGGTCGTTGTGACAGTGCGTGCTGAGGATGCACTTGTCCACGCCCGGGACGTCGCGCTTGAGCGCAGCGATGAGCTGGCCGTACTCGTACGGAAGCATGTAGCCGACCGTATCCGGGATGTTCAGCGTCGTCGCGCCGGCCTCGATGACCGCCGCGAGAATCTCGACCAGGAACGGAATCTCGCTGCGGCCGGCGTCCTCGGGCGAGAACTCCACGTCGTCGGTGAACGCACGCGCGGCCTTGACGGCCGCGACCGCCATCTTCACGACCTCGTCGGGCTTCTTGTTGAGCTTGTGCTTCATGTGGATCGGCGAGGTCGCAATAAACGTATGGATGCGTTTCCGCGCCGCCGGCGTCAGGGCCTTGCCCGCCGCCTCGACATCGGCGTCTTTGGCGCGCGCAAGTCCAGCAATCACAGGCCCTTGCACCTGCTCGGCCACCAGCTTGGTCGCCTCGAACTGGGCCGGCGAGGAGACCGGAAAGCCCGCCTCGATGATGTCCACGCCCAGCGCCGCGAGCTGCCGAGCGACTTCGAGCTTCTGCGGGATCGTGAGCGACGCGCCCGGCGACTGCTCGCCGTCGCGTAACGTCGTGTCGAAAATGAATACTCTGTCTTCAGGCATCGTTATTTCTCCAAGTAGGGGCGAATAATCATTCGCCCTGCCCCATGCCCGGCTGGCCGACGCGCCTCGGCCAAGGGCGAATGATTATTCGCCCCTACCGGCACCCTACGAACGGGACAATCGCGTCATTATGCGGCAAACGGGGCCGAAAAGCTATCGTTTGCGTAAGTTTAGGGACTGCAACGAGTTGTGGTGTTGAGGTTTTTTGCGCCTTAGCGGCGCAGGATCAGGGCGCAAAGGCCGGTGAGGCCGTTGAGGATCGAACAAATTGTGCACCTGTTATCCATAGACCTTTCAAGTATACCTATCGGCCAACCGAACGCAAGCCTTTTCCAGAAAATTCCGCACAAGA
>CAZGRF010000724.1:0-2103 GCA_964527825.1 uncultured Pirellulales bacterium | reverse complement strand
GCTCATCGCCTTTGCCAGGCCCGCTTGCCCATGAAAACGCAGACCGGGGAAGTAGGTCAGCGAATCGTTGGGCAAAGTCGGATCAACAATGACTCCATCTGCTTCGATCCACCCATGCTCAATAAGAAGCCCGTTGCCCAGAACGGCGATCCCCTCCACGTAGTCGGCATGGGCATATCCTGGAGTTTCCATGACTGCCTGAAAGGCGTTGTGGTAGCATTGTCCTTTCCTTGCCCGCAGCAGCGTTCCGAGTTGCTGTGATCTTTCGATATCCTTGGTCATTTGATTTCCTCCAACAAGGGTTTTCCTTATCAGAGTAATCTGTCCAGGAATTCCGAAAAATCCGTCACGATTTTTGTGTTGGCAGCACTACTATACCCAAGGAACTCACGCTTGGAGGACGCATGGTCATTACGGCAGAAGAGAGACGCAGCACACTGGCACTGTTCAACATTTCGGAAGCGGCCCGGAGGCTCGATATTCCGGTGCAGGTGATGCACCGGGCGGTTCGGGCGGGGGATCTTCCGAAACCACAAGTCAAACTGGGCCAGCGGCGTTACTACGCACAAAAAGACATGGCGATCCTAGCCAAGCGTGTTGCCAAATGCAGAACCACCCGTGATGCGGTGTCACGGGTGGCTGCTGAATTTCACTGAAACATCTATCCGGCTGGCCGCAGGGCCACGTCGGCGAAAGGAACCTAATGTATGATAGTAATCGAACGGCACTTTTTCTTGACAAAAAGACCAGAAATGTGCGAACAGAAATCGTCAGCCGCCTCTACGGCATGGGCTTCAACCTGATCCCCATGAACGGAAAGAAGGCGTGCATTGAGTGGAAACAGTATCAAACCCAGCGGGTGAGCCCCGAAGAAATTAAAGAATGGATGCGGGGCTACTTCTCCACAAAGGACGGGCAGAATCTCTGGAAAGTCGATCTTTTGAATTTCGCCCTGCTGACAGGCGCTGTCCCCTGGTCGAATATCAACCCTGGGGTCGTTGTTGTCGATTCGGACGATGAGGCTGCTGAAGAAATTGTCCAGCAATGCGTCCCACCAACACTGATGACCCAGTGGACGGGCAAGGGCCTGCATCGACTCTACCGTCGCCCCTCAGTCCAAGACATCCCCTACATCGGCAATCGGCAGAAGACGGTCGTTGACGGTCATGAATACAACATCGATCTGCGGGGTGACGGTGGTTACATCCTCGCTCCTGGCTCGGTGCATCCTGACACTCACAAGCTGTATCGAGAAGAAACTCCTTGGACGCTGGCGCTATTGGCCGAATGCCCCATCTACGACCCCACCTGGCTGGTGTGTGAACGGGCAGGAGGGCCACGAACGAGCCGCCGATCAACGGTGTCGGTGCCATGTGACATTGATGCTACGGACCATGATGAGGAGATCGCTCATGTGGATGTCCCCTTGGCAGAACGGGAGCGGCAGGCGAGGATCTACATGGAAGCCGTACCAGGGACGCAGGAGGGCACTGGTGCTGATCGTTCTTGTACGGCCCTGGTCATGCGGTTGCTGCATGGGTTTGCCCTTCCCGCCGAGACGGTGCAGGAGGTGCTGAGCGACTGGCGGCAACGTAGTGACCAGCTTGACCGTTGTGGCGGCTGGTATCCATGGACCGAGCAGGAAATCGCCCGAAAGATCGACTGGTGTCTACGCCAGGAGTACGACGGCGAGGTTGGTGACCGGCTTCATGGTTATCGAAAACTCAGCCAGTTGGAAACCCAGGTCGATGAGATCGTGTCATTTTTCGACGAAGGATGGCCCACTGACACGGTGAAGCCCAAGACCGCCAAGCCAGTCGTTTCCCCAAAGAATCAACTCGACACGGCGCAGCGGTTTTTTGATGTCGAATTCAATGGTCGCACCCTGGTTCACCATCAGGGCTGTTGGTATCGTTGGAACGGCACACGCTACGAAATTGTCAGTGATGATGACATCAAGGCTCGTCTGTGGAAATGGCTTGGTGGCTGTCGCCACACGGTGAAGGGCAAAGAAATGGCCCTCCAGCCGACTCGAAGCATGGTGACGGGTGTTCTGGATGCGCTGAAGGCGGTTGCCAACCACTCATCTTCGGTGGAACTGCC
>CAZGRF010000723.1:0-2104 GCA_964527825.1 uncultured Pirellulales bacterium | reverse complement strand
AAGGTTAATGTAAAACGCATAAGTGCATTGTCTAGGCAAGTTCCGACCCGTACACTGTTGCCTATGGCTGCGCTCGCAGCCGACATGGCCGGCAAAACCATGCGAAACATTGAAGGGGGTATCGCACCAAGATACGTGAAAGGTCGGACGCATGCAAACACCGCAGAGACAACGCGCCATCAGATTCGTGAGGTTCTCGTGTACCGCAATGCTGCTTGTCGGGGTTTGGGGCTCCAGTGCCATCGCCCAGGAAGGCTCGGCAACGAGAGTCTCTTACACCATCAATCCCGGCAACGTGGTCAATCGCGTCGACGAGAAGGTCTACGGCCACTTCTTCGAGCATATTTATCACTCGGCCAACGGCGGGCTCTGGGGCGAGCAGGTCTGGAACCGCAGCTTCGAGGAGAATTCCGCCGGTCGCTGGTCGATTGAGGACGGCCAACTCGTCCAAGGCGGCGCCGGCACGGACCTGAGACTCGTCTTCGGCGACCGCGCCTGGACCGACTACGAGTACACGCTCGAGGCCCAGAAGACCGGCGGCGCCGAGGGCTTCCTCATCATCTTCCGCATGACGAATCCGCAAGAGTTCTACTGGTACAACCTCGGCGGCTGGGGCAACGTCAGACACCAATTGGAAAAGAGTTCCGGAGGCGGGCGCGGCACGGTCGGCGACGCCACCGATGACAGAATCGAAACGGACAAGTGGTACTCCATTCGCGTCCGCTGCGAAGGCAATCACATCCAGATATGGCTCGACGGTCGGCAGGTGCTCGACTACACCGACAACCGCTCACCGCATCTGGCCGGGCAGGTCGGCGTCGGCACCTGGTCCACGCAGGCGAAGTTTCGCAGCTTCAAGGTCGCATCGCTCGACGGCAAAACCCTGTACGAAGGCCTGCCGACCGTAGGCGCGGAGGCGTTCGGCGCGCGGCATTGGGATGTCTTCGGCGCCGGAAAGGCCAGCATCGCATCCGACAATCCATTCAACAGCAATTTCTGTGTCCAGGTCGACGCCACGGCCGGCGAGACGGGCCTCGAACAGGATGAGTTCTGCATTCAAGCAGGCCAAACGTACACCGGTTCGCTTTGGGCGCGCGGCTCGACACCGGAGAGGCTGGGCGTGCGCATAGTCGCTGGCAACACGCTCGCCGAACAGAGACTTGGCCGGCCGAGCGACGACTGGCAGGAGTTCAAGTTCGAGTTGCAGCCCAAGGTTTCGGACGCCAACGCAACCTTGCAGGTCATTGTTCCCGGCGGTGGCAAGGTCTGGCTCGACCAGGTCAGCATGATGCCGAAGTCGTGGCGGGGGACAGGTGGTTTCCGGCCCGACCTGCTGAAAGCGGTCGCCGCGATCAGGCCGCCAATCATCCGCTGGCCCGGTGGCTGCTTCGCCTCGCCCTACCGCTGGAAGGACGGCATCGGTCCGCAGAGCAAGCGCGGCGTCACCCCGCGCGAGTTGTGGGACGACCTGGACATCAACAGCCTGGGCACGGACGAGTTCATCGCGCTATGCCGCAAGGTGGGCGCGGAACCGCTGATCGTGGTCAACATCGGCACGCCGCAGTGGAACGACGACACCGACACTCACGATTTCCTCCAGGACGTGCTCGACTGGATCGAATACTGCAACGGTCCGGCTACATCGAAATGGGGCAAGATTCGCGCCGCCAACGGCCATCCCGAGCCATACAACGTCAAGTACTGGGAAATCGACAACGAGACGTGGGGCATGGGGATCGACAACTACATCGCGGCCGTGAAGAAGTTCGCGCCGGCCATGCGTCAGGCCGATCCGACGATCAAGCTGGCCGCCTGCGGCAGTGGCAGCTTCGACCTCGACTGGAACCGCCGGATGGTCGAGGGCTGCGGCGACCTGATCGACTACCTGAGCATTCACCACTACGAAAGCCCGGACCGCTTTGCTGACGGCCCCTACAACTACGAGCGGTTCATCCGGCAGACCGGCGACGTTATCGCCAAATCCAGTAGCCCGAAGCTGAAGATATACTGCTCCGAATGGAACGCCCAGAGCACCGATTGGCGCACGGGCCTCTATGCCGGCGGCGTGCTCAACGGCTTCGAGCGCTGCGGCGACGTCTTCGAG
>CAZGRF010000722.1:0-2104 GCA_964527825.1 uncultured Pirellulales bacterium | reverse complement strand
CGATTGAGGAACTCGTTTTGATACCTGGCGGTGAGTTCCTTATGGGCTCGGATTCAGAGGGAGGTGTAGTTTGAAAGTCGGGTGATCGGCACATCAGGTAGGTCAGTTACACATCAACGTTATTTATGGTAGAATTCTCCCCAGTCTATCTCTGGGGAGGAAACTATGAAGTGGCACGTCATCTGCCTGGTCACCATCTTTCTGTTGGCTGTCAACCCAATCGAGTGCACCAATCCGCTGACGACAGAGCGTGGGGCGTTGTGTGTTCCATTCACGATCACCGTGCCGGCGTCTCATCACGATGTCAATTACTTGTTCTCGTGGACGCAGTGGTCGGCGGTGGTGTGGGCATACGGGGCTTGCCCCGGGCGAGTGACGCTGTGTCGCTGGAGACTGACGTGGCGATGGGCTCACCTGTTCTCCCGAAAGAAGCGCCCGACCAAGAAGGGAAGACCGGTTCCGGAGAACTCTCGCACCAGCCCGGCACCTGTTTCTGACAAGACGGCTGCCCGGCCAGGCACCGATCCTGAGCCGTCTAGTGAGCCCCCAGTTGCGGCAGAGGAAAACGTTCGTGTTCCTTTGAGGATGGTGCTGCGTCCGGGCGTCATCCTGACCAAGCGGGGCGTCCAATTGCGACCGATGATTGCCCGGCTGGGAGAAGATGTGGAGGAGTATCGCGCGTTGTGGAACGATAAAGAGCGCTTCCAGGCTGCCATCGGGCACTTGCTGCACCGTTCTTGTCCTTTGTGTGACGGGAAAAGCGGATTTCGCTGCGTTGGCAGTGGCAAGCGCTCCGTTATTCCACCGGGGAGCAAGGATCGGGAGTGGTTTCGGATTCAGAAGATCGAGTGCCGGGACTGTGAGACCGTCACACGGATTCTGCCGACCTTCTGCATTCCGCTCAAGAGCCACCATGCTCAGACCATCCAGAACGCCCTGGAGAACTGCTGGCGCCGCAATACCAGCTATCGGGATACTACGGCGATCCTCAATCAATCCCGCCCGGTCAACGGCCAGTATCGCGGCCACACCTTGCCTTATGAGTGGACCATCTGGCTGGGAGGATCGGCGCTTCACCTGCCCCAATTCCTGGCCTGGCTCGGCCTCCAGTTGCCACGGCACGGGCTGATGGACGAGTACTTCATGGAGCAAGATAACGGCACCGATAACCATCGCATCTTCGCCGTCACCATCCAAGACCCGGAGTTCACGGTCATCTGGAACATCGTACGGGTTGACAGCAATAACACGGAAGCTTTCAAACAAACGTTGCAACAACTCAAGGAGGTCGGTGTTCACCTGCGGACTATCACCAGCGATGGCTGGCCGGCCATCTTGCGTGCTGTTCGCGAAGAGCTGTCGGATGCAATTCATCTGCTCTGCTACTTTCACGCCAAGAAGAATATCTTTGAGACTTTAGAGAAGTACCGCCAGGCCAAGAAACTGTCCAACGACGCGCCTGAACTGGCGGATTGGCGACGGGCCTTCTTCGATGTCCTCGAGGCGCCCAGCTACAAGCTCTACCGCGCCCGGCTGCGCAAATTGACCTGCCAGGTGGCCGATGAGCCAATCCTATTGGCTCGTTGCAAGTCGTTGCAGAAGAAGAGTCACTACAACACCTGGCGATTGCGCAGCCCCTTGTTAGCCGCGACCACCAGCAGGGTAGAACTGACGTTCAAGTTCCTCACGCGCAAGGTCGAGAGCCTGTACAGTTTCCGGCACTCCAAGTGTAACGCCGCACAGAAGTCCCTCACCGTCTGGGCGCTCGTGCGCGACTTTGTCCCCTACCTACCCGGTGCTGAACACGCCGGCCAGAGCCCCGCCGAATTAGCGGGCGCCGACCTCGAGGGACTTCCCTGGCTGCAGTACATCAACTTGAAACTATCGGAGGCGACTTGATGGTCAATTGAACGCAAGTCAGGGCTGACCTCACGTAGGCCGGCGGCTTTCACCTGGACCAAGACTGGAGAGGGAGTCCTGAAGCCGTCAATCAGGCCTTCGACAGGTCTCTCGGACGGCTGTTTGGCTTTCAACCCGCTCTCTTGGACGACTGAAGCCATCAGGAAGATCAACTCGGCCGTTTACCCGACTTTCAAACTATGCC
>CAZGRF010000721.1:1164-2118 GCA_964527825.1 uncultured Pirellulales bacterium | reverse complement strand
GTCGCTGTCGCCGCCCGCGCTGGCCTGTTTGAAATAATTGTACTGGTTGGTGTACTGGCGACCTTGCACGTTCGGCAATGCCCAATAGGGGAACTTGATGTAGTTCACGGCCACCGGGTCCCACCGATTTTGATCAATCTTATTGTTGGGAAACGGCTGGCGCTCGGCCTGGCCCGATACGCAGGCCGGATTGCCGTCAGTTCCGCACTGGGTTGCCGGATCGTAGACGGGAATCAAGTTGCCACTTGAGTTCAGGTACTGGGAGAAGTCTCCCGCGCGCTGCAGCTCGGTGGGTACCGTCAGAGTGAACGCCTTTCCGAAGCGCCGGCGGTAGCCCTCGTAGCTGAAGAAGAAGAAGGTCTTGTCCTTGATGATGGGGCCGCCGATCGTACCCCCGTACTGATTCTGCACGAAGTGGGTCTTGCCCGCGCCCTGTAGCTCGGAGAAATAGTCCACCGAGTTCAGCTTCTTATTGCGCGTGAGCCAATACGCGCTGCCATGGAAGTCGTTGGTGCCGGACTTCGACGCGATGTTGATCACGCCGCCGGTGTAACGGCCAAACTCCGTGCTGCTGTTGTTGGTCTGGACTCGGAACTCGGCAACCGCGTCCTGCGTCGGCACCATCGCCGTCAGGTTGCCGTAGTTGATGTTCGCCGGTACGCCGTCATAGAGCGTGGAGCTCTGGTTGGACATCCCGCCGCCAATCTGGTAGTTGCCGGCAGCGAAGATGTTCTGTCCCGTCAGAGGCACCATCGCCGAGCCTTGTGGCACCACGCCCGGGACCAGGGCCGCCAGGTTCAGCACGTTGCGGCCGTTCAGCGGAAGCTCTTCAACACTCCGCCCCGCCACAACCTCGCTGATGTTGGCCCTCTCAGTCCTCATCATTGGTGCTTCGGCGGTGACCTCGATGGTCTCGGTGACATTGCCCACCTCCATCGACATGTCGACGCGAAC
>CAZGRF010000721.1:0-1154 GCA_964527825.1 uncultured Pirellulales bacterium | reverse complement strand
CTGCGACGTAGTTGAAGGGGAATCCCTCCACCTCGACCGTGACGTTGTCCCGCGTGAAGCGTTTGAAGCCGGGCTGCTCGGCTTGCACCCGGTAGTTGCCCGGTGGCAGGTTGACGAATTGGAAGGTGCCAACGCCACTGGTCGTTGTGTTCCGAACCGCTGAGGTTCCATTGTTGGTTAGCGTCACCGCTACGCCGGGTATCGCTGCTGCGGCGGAATCGGTTACGGTTCCCACGATCGAACCGTAGAATGTCTGACCCAGCATTGGCGCTGCTGTCAGCATGATGCCGGCCAAGAGTATTGACACCCTCAGCCACCCTAACTTGGTTCTTGGCATGTGTTCTTCATTAACCCCTTTCGGTTGCCTTCTGATCGCATGAAGCGGATACCCCTGGAGTTGATGGCCCTTCCGCTTCACTGCACACTGCGCAACTCGCGCTGCGCCCACACTTTACCTAGCGGCACGCTATCACGAAAACGGCTGTGTGTCAAGGCCAATTTCCGGCCCCACGCACCTGACGTTCGCTGGCTTCCGTCACACCGGGCTGACCCCTTGAGGGGCTGCCGAACTGGCTCGGGAAAGCCAGGGTGAAGAAAAGGTTTCAACCGAGGCCGCTGGGTGTATAATCTACGGTGTCCAGGATGCGAAAAAGGACATCGTGGGTGACATGCGGGGCAGGAAGCTGGAACGGAAACCCTGGGAGGCTACGGGACCGACTGGAGTAGACCCCAGAAGGAGGTGGACATGAGAATCGACAAGGCTACCAGGCGGCAATTCCTGGCAACAGCCGCGGCCGTTGGAGCTCCCACGGTGGTGCCGGCTCAAGTGTTGGGAAGAGGTGGAAGCGTGGCCCCGAGCGACCGCGTGGCGGTCGGCTTCATCGGCATAGGCCGAAGGGCCTTCTCCTGGCAGAATGCGAAGGTGATGGTCTCCGCCGTAGGCATGCCGGAGTGCCGGGTGGTGGCCGTCTGCGACGTTGACGAACACAAGCGCGACGCAGGCAAGGCTTTTGTGGACAAGGAATACGGAAACACCGCATGCACCGCATATCGGGATTTCCGCGAGATGCTCGACCGCAGCGACATCGATGCGGTCTTCGTGACGACGCCGCACCATTGGCACGCGATCATGGCCATCATGGCGCTGGAAAGCG
>CAZGRF010000720.1:0-2126 GCA_964527825.1 uncultured Pirellulales bacterium | reverse complement strand
GGTTCAGCAGAACCTCTTCGCCCTCCTCCAATCCGTCGACGATTTGGACAAACGTATCGTTGAACGCCCCCGTTTGCACTTCGCGTTCGTCGCTACCCTGCCCGTTCGCAACGTAACACACCTTCCTGCCTCGGCGGTTTGCCACCACCTGGATCGGCACGACGATAACGTCCCGGAGCTGCCGCACGAGAATCTCAACCTTGCAGGACATGCGGGTCTTTAGGAAGTCGTGGCTCCCGTCAATGCTGACCAGCGTCTGGTAGACCTTGAGGTCGGGATTCATCCAGCCGCGCTGCTGGTCGGGCAACGGCGCGACTTCGAGCACGCGGCCCTGCAGAATCTGGTCGGGAAATGCATCCATGACAATCGTCGCGGGCTGACCGGGCCGCACCTTGTCGACTTCGGTCTCGTGCACGCTGATCTCGGCCACCATCGCGGCCGTGTCGGGCATGGAAATGAGCGTCTGGCCTTCATAAACCACTTCGCCCTCGGCAATAATCCCACCGCCGCCGCCACCGCCGCGACCGCGCATGGCCCGGTAGGCATCCTCGCTGCCACCGGTGCCATAGATGACGAGCCCCGGCGCCTTGGCTTTGATCGTACAGTACTGAATCTGCTCCTTCAACTCGTTCACCCTCGTCTCCTGGGACCGGAAACGTTCCTGGGCATTGGCGAGCCTGGCCTCGGCCTGAGCCAGCCGCGACCGACACTGGGCGTACGTGCGCTCCAGGTCACGCCGGGTCTCGATATAGTCGCTGAGGTACTGCTCAGCGCTCTTCGGGAAGTCATACTTCCAGAACAGATCCAGACCCACCCTGGCGTTCTCCTCAGCGAACCGCCGGTTCGTCACCGTCAACCTGTCTCTCTGAAGGTCGAGGTCTGAGACATAGTTGGCGTCATGGAGTTTCTCCGTTCCGGCCAATGTGGCCTCAGCCGTCCTGAGGTTCCCCACGGCCAGAACGATATCGTCCTGAAATCGCTTTAACTCCTGCGAAGCCGCCGAGCCGGCCAGTATGTTCGGGTCGCGCCTCGCGTCCATCAGGAAAGGCGCGACATGAGCCGACAGGTTGGGCGCCACGTTGACATCCTCCGTCAGCTTCTCCGCAAGCCCCGCCCCGAGGTACTTCTGAAGGTCCATCAGGGCAAACCGGACGCGTAGTTCGCCGGCAGCGATGTCACTTTCATTCTGAATGACCTGAATATCGTAGGATTCCTTCTCGCTGGTGGCGTTCTGGCGGTCGCCGGCCAGCTCCATTCCCTCCTGGACCAACTGCTCCTCCAACTGTGACGAATCCAGTTGCACCAGGACCATGCCGTTGTCGACATCCTCCTGGGTCACATACGTGCCGCCCGGGACGATGCTGACTATCGATACCTCCGCGCCGCGGCGTTCCACCTGGCATCGGTACTGGATCGACTTGTGTGCCCGGATGCTGCCGCCCTCGGTCACGGTGATGGTCAAGTCGCTTTTGCGTGTGGTGAAGGTGCCACCGTCGGGCCCGGATGAACCTGTCTCCCTTGTCACCGTTGCCGCCACCAAGCCAGAGACCACGAGAACTGCTATGATCAGCAGCACAATCCACCACCGCCGCTTGGGCCGGGTCTTCGTAGCGCCAATCCTCTGAGGTTGATTGACCGACTTTCCTTGCGTTTGATTGCTCGTGTTATCTTTCATTTTGCTGGTTGCTCCCACATTCCATCCGGTCTGACTTGCATTATGCCAACATCGCGGAAGAAACTCATCTTGGCTACCATGTGGTCTACGAGCGCACCCAGCACATCGTTTTGCGACTGCACCAGGGCATCCTCAGATTCGAGCAGAAGACGCACAGTCCCGCGCCCATACTCCAACTGCAGCTTCTCGAACTCCACGCGGCTCTCGGCCAGTTTCAGGCCGATCTGCTGAATGCGGTAGCTATCGGCGGTTTGAACCAACTCACGATACGCCTGCCGCACGTCCAGCTTGATCCGGTCCACCTCCTCATCATATCCGCGCTGGTCCTGCTGCAGCGTAATCAACGCCTCGCGATATGCATTGCGCTCGGCCTTGCGGTCGAACGGCAGATCGGCCTCGAGCCCCACTTGATAGCGGCCTTCGTCAAACTGCAGATTGGCGAACTTGGTAT
>CAZGRF010000719.1:0-2130 GCA_964527825.1 uncultured Pirellulales bacterium | reverse complement strand
GCCGTTTGTTCTCGTAGGGCCGGATGAAACAGAGGTAGTCGTCTTCCGGAATCTCCGCCTTGACTCGGTCCTCCACGTCCTGACGAACGACGAGGCGCTCTTTCAGTCGCTCGCATACGTACCGATCGCATTGCGCGCAATTGGCCAGACCCTTCTCCATGACACAAGGTCGCACGGGACAACTGTCGTCGATCAACTTGGGACTCTCCGTCATGCATCCGTCGCAGATGATCTGTTCCGGCGGCAGCCGGAAGCTGAAGTACTTGTACCAGCCGTCGCTCGCTTTCTGCTGGTTGGAGGGGCTGCTTTCGACATTGGGCCTGTACGCCAGACACAAATCGCAGCGGTAACCACATCTTGTCAGAATTGGCTCCATATTAGCGTCCCTTCATCCCGCACGCTCGGAAGATCGTCGGTGTCCAATATGGGTCATGACTCGTCCGCATCATCCTATCATCGTTGCGCCCGCGGCGGTCTCCACATCGGTCCCAACGCCGAATCGTCCTCCCATTCGTTTAGGTTAAAGAAAAGCGCTTGTCAAGGATGTATTCTCAGCGATATCATCAAGAACAATAGGGTATCGCGCTGGCGGCAGAGGATGACCAGAGAATTGACATTGAGACGCGTTGAAGCTGATGCGGCGGCGGGCGACCTGGGCAGGGCGCGCGACCGCTTGCACGGTCTCATCTATTCGTTCCCGAGCGATGTGACGCTGCGATCACAGCTTGCGGAGATCTATTCACGTCTGCATTACCCACACATGGCAGGATGCTACTGGTATCTTGATGGAAGCTATTCCCGCATACGCGCAACAGCAACTGAACAACCTTATCGAGCAGTGCAAGAAGAGGTATGGGAGCTATCCTGATTTCCGTGGCAAGCGAACAACCTACGTTGGAACAGTCAAGAGAAAGCTATCGAACGATCTTGCTTACTCCGTGTGTGTTGTGGTCCTTGTGTTGTTCGTCTTTTGTGCCATCACAGGGTTCTACACACTCGTTAGATGGGTTATGTGAAGTCGCGCAGGTATGCACTGCCCGCCGCTCCTGCCTCCGCAGGAATGGCAGGTTGCGCGAAGATGTGCTCTTGTATGGCTGGCGTCATAGTCACCGTAAGATTGTGATGACGCTGGGGAATCGACAAGGAATCCTCCAAGGAGATGACGCTATGAGGACCCGCTCAGTTTCACCGGTCACTGTCATTACCGGCGCCATTGTTGTCCTGGGGGCCGGCCCGGCGTTCGCGCAGCAGAAGTACGAACCGACGTGGAAGTCGCTCGCGCAGGTCAACGTCGCTCCGGACTGGTTTCGCGACGCGAAGTTCGGCGTCTATTTTCATTGGGGAACGTACTGCGTGCCCGCCTTCGGCAGCGAGTGGTACCCACGCAACATGTACGACATCAGGAGCCGGGAATATCGCCACCACGTCGCAACCTGGGGTGACCCGAACAAGTTCGGCTATCCGGATTTCGTACCGCTGTTCAAGGCGGAGAAATTCAACGCCGATGAGTGGGTCGATCTATTCGTCAAGGCCGGCGCGCGGTTCGCGGGACCTGTAGCGGAGCATCACGACGGCTGGTCGATGTGGGCCAGCAAGCTAACACCGTGGAACGCCGCCGAGAAAGGACCGAAGCGTGACATCACAGGCGAACTGGCGGCGGCGGTCCGCAAGCGTGGACTGAAGTTTGTCACGACCTTCCACCACGCCCGCAACAATCTGTGGGAGAAGCCCGGCCGGAACGGTCAACTCGCCTGGACCGGGCACTACTCCTTCGTGAAGCAATACTTCCCTGCCCTGCTGAATGACCCGGAGCGCGCCATCATGTATGGCTACATGCCTCGCGAGAAGTTCCTGGCGATGTGGCTGGGCAAGCTCAAGGAAGTCATCGACAACTATCAGCCCGACATCATGTGGTTCGATTCCTGGCTGGACGAGATCCCCGAGGACCGGCGCCAGGAATACGTCGCCTACTACTACAACAAGGCCGCGACCTGGGGCAAGGAGGTTGTCGTGACACGCAAGCAGAATGACCTGCCGCTGTCGGTAAGTATCGAGGACATCGAAAAAGGCCGGTCCAACCGCCTGACCGAGAACGTCTGGCTGACCGACGACACGATCAGCATGGGCCGT
>CAZGRF010000718.1:0-2136 GCA_964527825.1 uncultured Pirellulales bacterium | reverse complement strand
CAGCAGTTTCTCGTTTACCATCGTGCACGCGTGCCTGAAAAGCGATCACCTTTCGTCCTATTACACACCCAAGTCGTCCCTGTGGGTATAGAAGAATCCTGGGCGGGAAGATCTTTCTGCCCACCTGGAGCCGGACCACGGGTCCGAGGCGTTACGCGACTGCTTTTACATGCCTTTTACAGACGTGTGCGCAATGTGCGATCATGCGGCGTTTTACATTCTATTTACAAAACCGGACCTTCTTTGTGCGTTATATTATGTGGTGGAACAACGGTCGTAAACGAACTCAATATGGGAGGCACAACCATGCGAAGAACAGTTCGGATCTGGCTTATCATATTCGCCTTTGCGTCGATCCTGCCGGCCCACCTTGGTCTGGCCCAGCTTCATCACGTCGGGGTGCGGCCCTTGGCCTCGAATGTGCTGGTTCCGCAGAGTCGGGCGTGGGCGTTTGCCCCGGAGCGGCAGGGCGGTATCGAGGTCACCAAGGTCGGCGTGCTGGTCGATATCATCGAGACAATGGCCACCACGACCATCGAGATCGACCTGGCGAACAAGACCAGCCGCAGGCAGGAGGCGGAGCTCATCGTCCCGGTGCCGGATGGAGCCGTGGTGCGTGGCTTTGCCTACGATGGCCCGCACGGTCCCATCACGGCCGAGGTCCTGCCCCGCGACGAGGCCAGACGCATCTACGAGGGATTGGTTGCGAAGATCCGCGATCCGGCCCTCGTGGAGTTCGTCGGCTACAACTTGATTCGTTCGAGCGTCTTTCCGGTCGACGCGCACGGCAGGCAGAAGGTGCGCCTGACGTATGAACATCTGCTGGAGGCCGACGGCAATCGCGTGGACTACATCCTGCCTCGAACCGAATCGCTGCAATATGGCGTGCCGTGGCGCGTGACGGCCACGATCAAGGCTAAACACCCGATATCGACGTTGTACTCCGCCAGTCACAAGATGGAGATCGAACGCGTCAGCAGCAAGCAGTTGCGTGTGAAGCTGACGGAAGATGCCTGCAAGGAGCCGGGACCGTTTCGGCTGTCTTACCTGCTCGAAGCCGACGGTGTCACGGCGTCGATGTTCGCCTATCCCGATCGCAAAGTCGGCGGCGGGTATTTCCTCCTGCTGGCGGGACTGCCTGCTGACGTGACGCGGGTCGACGACGCGGAGACCGTCAAGAGAGAAGTGACGCTCGTGATCGACCGTTCCGGCAGCATGAGAAACGAGAAGATCGAGCAGGCCAAGGAGGCGGCGCTGCAGATCATCGCCGGGCTGCGGGAAGGCGAGTCGTTCAACGTCATCATCTACAGCAACACGGTGCAGTGGTTCTCGGAGGAGCCTGTCATCAAGAACAACCGGACCGAACAAGCCGCTCAGGGCTACATCGAAGGCATCACTGCCACGGGCGGAACCAACATCTACGATGCGCTGAAGGCGGCCTTGACCCAGGAGCCGACCGCCGGCGCGCTGCCGATAGTCCTGTTCTTGACCGATGGTCTTCCCACTGTGGGGCAGACCTCCGAAATAGCCATCCGCGACTTGGTCACCAAGTCGAATCCGCACAAACGGCGCGTCTTCACCTTCGGGGTGGGATTCGATGTGAACGCGGCTCTCCTGGAGAAGCTCGCTGATGAATCGCGGGCCCGAGCGGAGTTCGTTCTGCCCGATGAGGATGTCGAGGTCAAGGTCGGTAACGTGTTCAAACGGCTGACCGGCCCTGTTCTGGCAGCCCCGGAGTTACAAATCGTGGACCGGGGCGGGCAGGCGGCGCTGGGCCGGACCCGCGACATCCTGCCCGAGAAGCTGCCTGATCTGTTCGAGGGAGACCGGCTGGTCGTGCTGGGCCAATACGTCGGGGACGAGCCGCTCACGTTCATGCTCAAAGGCGACTACTTCGGCCGTGAGCGAACCTTCAAGTTTGCGTTCGATTTCGACAAGGCGCACGCGAAGAACGGTTTCGTGCCGCGACTCTGGGCCAGCCGCAAGATCGCCGAGCTGATCGACGCGGTGCGGCAGATGGGGGCTGATCCCGCCGCCTCCACCGGCGACCCCAAGGTCAAGGAGTTGGTCGATGAGATCGTGAGGCTATCGACGGAATTCGGTATTCTGACCGAGTACACCGCCTTCCTCGCTCGG
>CAZGRF010000717.1:0-2141 GCA_964527825.1 uncultured Pirellulales bacterium | reverse complement strand
GACCCACTGGGCGGGCCAACTGGCAGCGGGAATGTCCGTCTCGAAGACCTGAGGCACGCTGCCGTCCCGAACCGTCTGTGCCGCGTATTTCTTGACCGCGGCAACGCGGGCGGCGGTTTCGCTGGCCCGTTCAGTCCGATGCACGTAGAGGTAGCGATGCTGCGGCAAGCCCTCCAACAGGATCTTGCGGATTCTCAACTCGCCCGCCCGATTCAGCTTGCCGGTCTCCGAGGCGAAGTAGGAATCGTCCAGCGTGTTCTCACGCTGCCAGCCGTTGGCGACCATCCGGACATACGTCGTACGGAGGGCCAGCCGGTCGGCCTTTAGGAACGGTTCCGGCCAACAGTTGTTCCTTTTCGTGTCGCGTACCACGGCGTGACAGAACTTGCCGAGGAGACTGTTGGCCCAAAACGTTGTCAGCGGAGCCGGTTTGTCGGGCGGATCGCAGACGACCGTTTCGCCGACAACCTGCTGCCTGGATGAGCAAGACGCGGCCGTCGACTCCGCTCGGAGCGTTGCGTCGCTCGTCATGAGCGTCAGCATGACGAGGACAATCAGTAGGGACCGCAGGAACATCGCTGGATTCCCCCGTGCTAATGGACTTGCCGATCTGCCTGAGATCGGTATCGGCACATGGGTCGGCGATTCACGACGAGATGCCGGTGGGACTCACAGGATCTTCCCATTTTGCCTATTTTACTTCCATCATGGGGAACATCTCTTTGATCATGGTGATGGCGGCGGGACCGACCAACACGACGAAGATGCCCGGGAAGATGAACATAACGAGCGGGAAGATGAGCTTCACGGCTGTTTTGGCGGCCTTCTCCTCGGCCAATTGGCGACGTCGGGTCCGCATGGAGTCGCTCTGGACGCGCAACGCCTGGGCAATGCTTGATCCGAACTTGTCCGCCTGGATGAGCACACCGGCAAGACTGCGGACGTCGGCCACTCCGGTCCGCATGCCCAGCTCGTGGAGGACTTCGTTTCGGGGGCTTCCCATCTGGAGCTGCAGGTTGGCCAAGCCGAATTCATAGGCGATGATCGGATAGATCTTCTTCATTTCCTCGGAGACCTTGCGCATGGCCTGGTCGAGTCCGAGTCCCGCCTCGACGCAGACGACCATCAGGTCCAGGGCGTCGGGCAGGCCGAGGAAGATGGCTTGCTTCCGGCGTCGGACCAGGAGCGAGACGACCAGGGTGGGCAGGTAATACAGGCCGCCGGCCAAACCGACGGCATACAGGATGTTGCGCTGCGTGTAGGTACTGCTTCCCAACAAGAGGCCGCCGCCCAAGAGCAGCCCCAACAGCAGTCCGACGAACTTCATGCCCAGGAAGATGGTGCTGGCCGTTTCGCCGCGGAATCCGGCGTTGGCCAGTTTGACCTTGAGTTTGTCCCGTTCTCCTTCGTCCTGGGACACGAGCGGCTTGGCCAAGGCGGGGGCGGCGTTTTCGAGCACCCGGGTCATCTTGTCTTTGCGCTTGGCGACGCCGTTCTCGAAGCGGCGTCTCGGGTTTTTCAGCGCGTCGAGTCGTTCGAGGGTTCTGGGCTGGTTCGCCGCGACTCGATCGAGTCCCCACCACGCCAGCGCGGCGATCGCGCCGAAGACGGCAAAGGGAATCAGATGCTCGGGATTGAACAGGTTGACGGCCAGCAGCACGGTATTCTACACCTTGATATTGACGATTTTTTTGATGACCAGGGCGCCGAGGACCTGCATCACCGCGGCGCCGGCGAGCATTTTTTTGCCCATCGGATCGGTAAACAGCACCATGACGTAGTCCGGGTTCATCTGGTAGACCGTGACGAACAGGACGATCGGCAGGGCCAGCAGGATGATCCCGGAGAGGCGTCCTTCGCCGGTCAGTGCCTGGACCTGGCCCCAGATCTGGAACCGTTCGCGGATCAGGCTGCCGATCTTGTCGAGAATCTCGGCCAGGTCGCCGCCCGTCTGACGCTGCAGAATCACCGCGGTGCAGAAGAACATCAGGTCGAGGTTGGGGATCCGTTCGCACATCCCCTCGAGCGTCTCCTCCAGCGAAATCCCGAGGTTCTGCTCCTCGAAAACGCGGCCGAACTCCGTGCCGATCGGCGCGCTCATCTCGGTGGCCACGGCGTTGAAGCCCGAGCCGAGGCTCTGA
>CAZGRF010000716.1:0-2142 GCA_964527825.1 uncultured Pirellulales bacterium | reverse complement strand
CCTTCAAGGCGGTCGGCGGCGACGCCCCCGCGCCGATGGTGTTCGGCACGCGCGCATTCCAACTGGCCATGATGGTGGTTTACGACAGCCCGCTACAGGTGCTCTGCGACACGCCCTACGAATATCGCAACAGCCCGGCCGGCTTGGACTTGCTCAAGATCGTCCCCACCACATGGGACGAAACCAGGGTGCTCCACGCCCAGGTGAGCGATTTCATCACGGTCGCCAGACGCTCGGGTGACGAATGGTACATCGGCTCGATGACCGACTGGACCGCCCGCAGTCTGGATATCCCGCTGAGCTTCCTGGGCAACGGCTCCTACGAAGCCACTATCTGGGCCGACGCTCCCAGCGCCGACAACAACCCCGCCGCCCTGACAAGGACCGCACGATCGGTCACTAAGGAGGATACCCTCACCGCCAAGATGGTCCCCGGCGGCGGCTACGTCGTCCACCTCAAACCGAATGAGTAGGGCGTCCACCCTCGTCTGTGTTGACCGCGCCCCGTGCTTAGGGCCGTCTTCGTGGTCGGGATTCCGGATATCGACTGTTGCTATTTCCCAACGCGCTGCATTTCTTTCCACTTCCACTGTCCTCTGGCTGTCGGCCAAGTGCTGGAGCCCGCCACGAGCGTACCCAGACGAGGCTTTCCGGTAACACAATTCTGACGAGCCGTGCAATCGCAGGCGCCCAATGTTGACTTGACCCTACGCCGGGGTTTTCCCGAGGCCGTCGACGCGGGGCGGCTTCTTGCCCTTGCCGGGCAGGATCGTGTGGCCTTCATCTCGGATGTGGGCGGCCTGAGCCTCGACGCCACCGGCGAGCTTGGGGTTGAGGCTGCCATCGTCGTCCTTGACGACCCGCCAGTAGGGGGTGATGCGTTTAAGGCCGTCTTGCTGGTCCTCCTCGGCGGCCTCGGAGATGATCCGGAGGAACATGCCCAGTGTCATGGGGCAAGTCGAATCGGCCTCTTCACGCTCGGCCAGACGCCGGCGGAGCTGGCCGGTTGTGATGAGCTTACCCTTCCGGACCGTCCGGATCTCGGCGTCCGCCATCAGCGGCGTCGGCACCAGCACGCGCCGGCCGCCCGCGTCAAGGTTGAGTGATCTCGCGCGCAGAGCGGGCAGAGAATCACTCAGCAAACCGCACGTATATCATTGCCTCGTCGTTGTGCTCCTCGCGATGACATACTCCACATTTCGGAGAGGTTCCTCCGCTGTGGGCGGATGAGTAACCCCACGAAATGTAGTCGCACACTGCGGACGTCAGTGGTATTCATTGCCTTGTTGCTCTCGCGTCGCACATGTACAATAGCCCGGACGGGTTCTTCTTGACGTACATCCCTTGAATCAAGGAGCCGACGATGCTCAGATTCGCGGTGCTTACATTCTACTTCCTTGGCCTCGGTAGCGCAGAGGTTAAAGCGTTGAACGTCAAGACCGAGCGAAACGTGCCTGTCAGAATGCGGGATGGCGTGATTCTGCGCGCCGATGTTCACCGCCCGGATCGAGGCGGGCCATACCCAGTTCTTGTCCGCCGGACACCGTATGGCAAGGACGGCGAGTACGACCGCTACGTGAAGGCCGGCTACATCGTCGTCAGCCAGGATGTTCGCGGCCGGTACGAATCCGAAGGAAGATACGAGTCGTCCTATCGATTCGAGACACACGATGCCGAGGATGGCTACGATACGGTCGAATGGGCCGCGAGACTGCCGAATTCAACGGGCAGAGTGGGAACGTTCGGTGCCTCCCTGCCGGCGTTTCTGCAATGGCGCCTTGCCCCGCTTCGTCCACCATCACTCGTCGCCATGTCCGCTTGCAGCATTCCCGCGCAACAGCCGCAGGGAGAGTATCCGGGCACGATTCGTCCCGGCTTTCGACTGGAATGGCTGGCCATGATGGCGGCCGATATGCGCCGACGGGAGAACCTGCCCGGCATACACACCCTCTTCGAGCACCGGAGACTCTGGAAGGAGCAAGAGCAGAAGTGGCTCAACTGGCTGCCCTGGCTGGACCTGCCGGAGGATTTCTTCGGATACGAGACGGAGTCCCTCAAATCGTGGCTGAGGAACCCGCAGGTTGATCCCTGGAAGCTGGACGAAGGCTGCAGGGACGTCGCGGTTCCCAACCTGGACATCGT
>CAZGRF010000715.1:0-2146 GCA_964527825.1 uncultured Pirellulales bacterium | reverse complement strand
TATTCAAAGATAGGCATATCCAGTTTCCTCTTACACGGACCAACCTGCGCCAAGCCCTCTACTCAATGAATCACGCCACGGTTCGCTTCTTTTCGTGCTGAGCCGTGTCTTGGCCCGCGCCGGCGCCGGATCGCATCAGGATCAGACGACCCAACTCGCAGTTCAGATGCTGGGCCAGAACGGCGCACTTGGGACGAAGCAGGAAGAAGGCGTCTTTGTCTGTGTCGCTGAGCGTCTCGAAATTGCCTTGGCCTTTGGCAATAATCAAGGCGGCTTTCTCAAAACGCCGCCGGAACGCTTTTGAGCACAGTTCAAGGATTGTCCCCGGGGCGTCGGCGCCGTTGTCGATCACCTCGACCAGATCAGTCAGTCCCGCCGCTTCGGCGTCCGCCATCAAGGCATCGTTGAGAATCGGCGCGCCGCGCACTACGAATGTCACCTTCTCCCTCGGCATCTGCTCGATGAGCAAACGGTCGAAAACGATCTCGCCGGCGTTGTCGCCCAAGTAGAGAATGCTCTGGGCGGCCGCGACAGCTTCCTTGAGGTCGGCCAGCGCATCCAGGTCCAAAGGGTCCGTCAGCGAGCAGGCGATGGTCTGTTCGACCTCGCTCTCCTCGAGGGTCGAGCTGACACCAAAGTCGATAACGTTGCCCGCGATGGCCAGCCGCACCGCCGTCTCGAACGGATCGGCTGAACCGGCCACCGTCTTCTGGAGGTCGCCGAACAATTCCAGCGCCAACCGATTGTACCGGTCCTTGACCTCCAGATAAGGGTCGGCCACGCCGGAGAGCTTTCGCACGATGCGATGGACCTTCTGCGCCACCGCCGGCGGACTGTCGCGCATGTCCATCTCGTGCCACAACCCGAGAGCCTCACGCAGTATCCGCTCGTGCATCGCTTCGTCGTCGGTAATCATCCGGACCGAATCCAGCACCTGACGGATCGCACAGGGAATACAATCGAAATACGTCCTCATACCACCTCCATACACACCGTGACACCGTGGCGCCGGTCACGCTATTTCTTGTACGGCGGAACCGCCACCAACACGGACATCTCACCGACGCTAATCCTGAACTCGCCCGGCTCTACAACCGGCTTGTTGTCGATGCTGATAAACGCCAATTCGTCCCACTTCAGCTCGAAGCGCACGGTCTGGCTCTTTCTCGGCTCCAGCGACACTTTTTGAAAGCCCTTGAGCAGCTTGACCGGCGGCGTCACCGTCGCGACCAGGTCGGAAAGATAGAGCTGAACGGTTTCCTTGCCGGCCCGCTCGCCGGTATTGGCGACTTCGACCGTGACGGTCACACTCTCGCCCGGCTTCAGCTCGCTCTTGTCGGCGCGCAGGCCCCGGTACGCGAACGTCGTATAGGACAGGCCGTGCCCGAACGGCCACTGCACGTTGAGCCCATTCTGCGCGGCCGCTTCGCTGGGCTTGTGGTCGTAGGTGGTGAACCCGCCCGGGTACATCGGATAGGTGAACGGCAGTTTGCCGCTGGGGTTGGCGTCGCCGAACAGAACGTCCGCTACCGCCTGCCCTCCTTCCACGCCGGGCAGGTACGCCGTCAGGATCGCCTTGACGTCGTCCACGACGGTGCGGATCACCCGCGGCCGGCCTTCGACCAGCACCAGCACCACAGGCTTGCCCGTGCCGGCCAGCTCTTCGATCAGCTTCAACTGTGGCGCGGTCATCGTTAGATCGTTGATGTTCCCCACGCCTTCGCAATACGGCGGCTCGCCCATACACGCGATAATCGCGTCGGCGCTGCCCGCCGCCTCGACCGCGCCCGCGATATCGACCTCCTCGTCGAATGTCACGCCCTCGACGTAAGTGACATTGCTCTCGCCGAGCTTCTCGCGGATGGCCTGGAAGATCGTGTTCTTGTCCTGCGGATACAGCTCTTCCTTATCGCCCTGCCAGGTGAGCGTCCAGCCGCCGTTGAGGACCGAGAGCTTGGTCGCGCACGGGCCGGTCACGAGCACTTTCCGCCCGCGCGGCAGCGGCAGCACGCCGCCGTCGTTCTTCAGCAGCGTGATCGCCTCCTGTGCCGCCTGCACGTTCACCTGCCGGCTCGCATCCGAACCGACTTCCCCCGCCAGACTCTTGCGCGGATAGGCCCGGTCGAAGAGACCCAGCATAAACTTG
>CAZGRF010000714.1:0-2152 GCA_964527825.1 uncultured Pirellulales bacterium | reverse complement strand
CCATGCCCAGCTTCTCGCAACGACTGAACAGCTTGCCAAACTTGATCGCCCCATCGAGCAGCGAGTACTGACTGTGCAGATGCAGGTGCGTAAATCCCTTATCAGACATGATTTATGATCCCAACCGAAGAGTTCAATCCTTTGCCGCTATGATAGGATCGCACTTCGCCACTGTCAAGCGATGGTTTCGCGCAGAGTATGGATGAGTAGAGTCCCTGTGCAGGGTCCCAGGCGCCGAGCGTCTGCTCCTGCAAACACGCTGGACGACAACCATCCCTGTCGCTCCGGCGCGGAGTCCGGGTGGAGCATAGGCGAAGAGGCTCACCTGTGATCGAGGTGAAGGTGTGCGGAAATCAATCATCGTCCGTATGTGACGTCGTGGGATCACCTGCAGAAATGCAATGCATTGTCTTGTGTCTCAGAAACTCGGGATACTTGGGACGCAACACGTTGCATCTCTACCTGGAGCCGTTGGCTTCGATCAAGGCTTGAGGAAGAGGTAGTAGAGGCGGCCCTCCTGGTAGGTTCGGCCGGCCAGCTCGCCGGCTTCGTCGCCCTCGCCCATGTAGACGTCGCAGCGGCCGGCGGCGCGGATAGCCCCGCCGGTGTCCTGGTCCAATACGAAGCCATCGTAGGCGCTCCAGGCCCCGCCCGCCGCGCCTGTGGCCGTCGAGACAAACGCCAAAGCGGCGCGCGGGAAGATCGACTTGTCCGTGGCAATCGTCCGCATGGGCGTGACCGGCTCGTTGAGACTGCCGCGCGGTGTCCCCTCGCTGATCTGGAAGAACACGTAGCGAGGATTGCGCCGTGTGTAACGGTCCACTTGGTTTGGGTGTCGCTTGAAGTAGTCGACCATCGCGGCCAGACTCATACGGTCGCTCGGGATCTTCCGGTCGGCAATGAGGGCCTGGGCCACGCTGCCATATTCATGGCCGTTGTTGGCCGCGTAGCCGACGGTGATGAGTTGCCCATCCGGCATTCTCAGTTTGACCGAGCCCTGGACGTGCGCAATGTAGACCTCAAATGGATCGCTGAGCCAGACCAACTCCCGGCCCTGGAGCATGCCCGACTTCTCGATCACGGCCCGCTCCGGATAGGCCGTGATGCGCCCGGCGGCATCACGCTGGCCGAGCGTCTGCCCATCCGGTCCCTTCACCAAGTCGTCCGGCATCTTGTACAGCGGATACTTGAACCGCACCGTTCGCTCGAAGGAGCCCTCGAAGATCGGCGTGTAGTACCCCGTGAATAGCACCGTCCCTCTATCATCGCAGCCAACCGACATGTAGACACTGAAGTAGGCGTGAATGACCCCGTTGAGCTCGCTGCCGCGGACGCCGGAATCGATCAGCGTCGAGAGCGTCTCCAGCGTCTTGACGACACGATGGTGGTTGATGTCACCATAGGGAAAATACTGCTGACTGGAAGGTTTGCCCAGGTAGTTGAGGCTTTTCTCGGTGGCTGCTTTCAAGCTGTCCAGGTTGCGCCATGCGGCCGTGAAATCCGGATACTCATTCGGGTCTGTGACCTTTCGCAACGCGAGCTGCCCGGGCGGCAACGGCCGATCGTATTTCGACTGAATGACCTTAGTGCGGCAGCCTGCCACCATGCTGGCTGCCAGCAGCAACGACCCGATCAGCGTTCTCCGCCTCATGCTCACCCCTTCGATCCGTCCAACGGCAATGACCTGCACGCCCACGCGCGCACTGTGACCCCTATTAAGCAACCTGACGGTGGAAATGTAAAGAGGAGTCTGGCCGCAGCTTGTTACACTCCGCAGCATATCTTGAGCCTGACAAAAACTTGGAGACTATGATGGCACCGGGCCCATAAGGCGAGGCTCGCGTCCCTACCTCCCATGAACGCGAGCCTCCAGATGCCGGCCCCAAGGAACCGGGGCCCGTGTCAGGTGGACACAGGCCCCGTCTCTCTGCATAAAGAAGCTTCGTTCCTGCTATCGGTCGCCGACCAGGTACCGAACCTCGCCGTCGGACAACGCGCGGTCGTAGATGCGGAAATCATCGATCGAGCCGTTGAAATACGGATCGTCCCACTGCGAGTGTCCGATCCAGTTCTGCGTCGTCGTGCCCAGATCGCTCGGCAACGTTGCCGCCGTGCCGGAGTCGACGGCGCGCCCGTCGAAGTACAGGGCCAT
>CAZGRF010000713.1:0-2170 GCA_964527825.1 uncultured Pirellulales bacterium | reverse complement strand
TTGCTGACAAAGACGTTGGCCAGTCCCTTCTGCTTCGCCAGTCGGCCGCAATCGCAGCATAGCTCCATGAAGACCGTCGGCTCGGTATAGGTGTAGGCGATGCTCTTGCAGTCGCTGCGGACGGCCGCCGCGACGATCTGTTCGGGCGCGATGGCCTGCCCGTCGATCCGTCCATCCTCCAGCGCCGCCTGGCTGATCTGCCAGTTCTGACAGAAGTCGCAACGAAAATTGCAGCCCATCGTGGCAACGGAGAAGCTGCGGCTGCCCGGCTGGAAATGGAACAGCGGCTTCTTTTCGATAGGATCAGGGTTGGCCGCACAGACCTTGTCGTAGTTCAGCGAATAGAGCGTTCCGCCGATATTCTGCCGCACGCAGCAATGTCCCAGCTTGCCGTCGGCGATCAGGCAACGGAAGCTGCACAGCCCGCAGCGAACCTGGCCGCCCTCTGCCGGCCCCCATAGCACAGCTTTTTCGAGACCTTGGTAGGATTCCATAGCCGATCTCTGGATTGACGATTTCGTATTTGCGATTTATGATCTATCCTCTATTATCCGATAATCTTCAATGGAAGACAGTCAATTGTAAACAGTAAACTCAAGGGGTACTCATGGGCAGCCTTGACGCGCAATCGTTGATCGACCTGGACGAATGCGTCATGAACGCTTTGGATCTCTTCGCCGATCCGAAGACGGAATTCCCTCACCCCGACCTGGACCGCTTCAAGCGACCCTTGGTGGTCGGCAGCGGCAACGCCATCGCCACGGGCAAGATCATCTTCGACTCGAAGGACGCTGTCATGGCCGATGAGGGCACGTTCAAGGGCAAGCTGGACGCCATCGGCGATATTGACGGGGTAGTCTTGTTCTCGGCCTCCGGCGGCAAGCACGCCCCGGTCATCGCCGAGGCCGTCAAGCCGAGAGGCCTGCCGGTCGTGCTGTTCACCGCTAACCCATCGTCCATGGCGAAGGACTCTGTCGACAAAACCTATGTGTTCCCGAGCCGGCCCGAGCCCTACACCTACAACACGTCTACGTACATGAGCATGCTGATGGCTTGTCTGGTGGATGATCCCAGAGCCGAGGCTGGCAGAATCCGGGCCTTCATCCGGGAAACCATCGATCCGACCCTGACCCGGTTCGGCCGGAAGCTCGGAGACTTCCCTGCGTTCTACCTTCTCGTCCCGGAGCAGTTCGAGTTGATCCGGATCATGTTCGCCACGAAGTTTGTAGAGTTGTTCGCCCGGCGCGTGGCGCGGGATGTGTTCACGTGGGAGCAGTCGAAGCATGCCACGACCGTGGTGGAGACCCCGGGTGAGCTGTTTATCTCCTTCGGACGCGAAAACGACACTTTCGGCAAGGACCGCCTGAACATCCCGCTGCCGGAGGACTGTTCGTACCCCGCCATCATGGCCATCGGCTACTACGTGATCGGCAAGATTCAAGTCCAGAAACCGGCCTGGTTCAAGCAAGGCATTGTCCCCTTCACCGAGAGAGCCTCCAAGCTCTTCGGCCAGACGATCAAGCCGCTGGTTGAGTTCAAGTAGGATCGCTCGTGATTGGCCCTGGCGCAGTGGCATCGGCCGGCCGGACTCCACCTCGTCGACGCCAGTTCGGTCACGCTCGTGTCTGCGTGATCCCACCCGATCATGGATACGACGGTAGCTTGCGCGGATGGACCATTACTTGCAGATAGGACTCTCTTTTGCTGTCATATGCAACACCACCCTGAGGTTGCCATCCAGGTTTGTCAAGACCCTTCTGAACCTTATCCTTTAGTTCGACCAGTGATCCAGCCTCGACTACCTCATAGGATTGACACGCAGTCGTGCACGCCCATGACTGCGAATAGGCATCGTTTTCCCACCGTTCTTCGACTGTGATACCCGGCGCACTCCGCGTACTACTCGTTGGCGTCGTGTTGTGTCGTTGCCCCATCGCTGTTAACCCGATGCCAACCACGACCACAATCATTGCGGCTTTGATGATCCATTTCATGCTCCGCTTCAGCCCTATTCTACGCTGCAGAGTGCACTCAACCAAGAACAGCATGACGGCAAATGCAAACCACGCAACTGAAAAGGTCACATCCCGGGATACATTGTTGCGGAAATAGCTGTCTCTGAGCCAGTCGAGTAGTTTGCCCGCCGTCAAGACAACAAGCAAAGCGGACA
>CAZGRF010000712.1:0-2172 GCA_964527825.1 uncultured Pirellulales bacterium | reverse complement strand
CACGAAATGGCGCTCGCCAACATTGAGCCCAGGAGGGGAGTATTTGACCACTTGCGCAATACTCGTGTCTTCCAGGAGCAGTGGAAGATAGAGGTGCCGGTCGAAGTGAACTCTGTCAGGTAAACCATCATCTCCCGCATAAAGAGCCGGATCATCGCGCATCTCACGGAGTGTTTGGAGAAACTCTGTGGCTGAACGCTTCACCTGGGCTTTGTAGGCCGCGATGAGGTTTTCGTCGTTCTCGTCCAGTGTTTGGTAAATCAACTGATCCCGCTCCCACAGGCGATGGGCACGGGTGTAGTACTGCTCGACGTGCTTGCGCAGAATCATCAGCGCAATCTCTTCCAGCCTGTCCACGTCCGCAAACGAGCGAACTTCCAGCATAGCTGGCGGGCACTGTAACTGGTAGTGTCTCTCCTCCAGGACGCGCCACAGCACACGCCGATCCAACGCCAGGTTGCGGTAGCCGCGCGCGGTAGAGAAGCGCCAGACCTCTTGGTAAAGCCGATTCCAATCGAACATCTCCAGTACGTCTGCTGACAGTGCTTGTGCGTCTTGCGGCAAGTGAAATTCTGGTTTCTCCCGCACGAGGCCCTCGGATACTAAAACTTGCGCTCGCGGCGTCAGGTCTATTATTGGACAGCAAGCCTCGTCCAATCGCAGCGGTAAACACACCGCGTCCTCGAACGCCATTTCGATCTTCGGTCGAATGACCAGCAGCCCCTTCCCCTCGAACTCCGGGCCAGGTTTTGTCTTAATGATGACTGTCTCCCGCTCCTCGGTGTCTATACCCTCTTCGGCCAGGTAATCACGGAACTGGGCCATGTACTTGGCCCGCACGCCGAAGATGTTGAGAGTCTCCAAGCGGGGCAGGTTGTCGGGATGGTCACCATCCAAGGCTTCGGAGCGCTTGAGGGAGCGGCCTTTACCCAGCAGACGCACGCCGCGCCCGAAAAGCTGAATGATCTGCGGCCCTTCGCCGCGCCCGATGTTCATCAGGCCCATGGTCGAGACGCGCCAGGAATCCCAGCCCTCGATAAACTTCTTAGCGCCAACCAAAACGTTGATGGGCGAATCCTGTCGGTTGATGGCCTGGAAGAGCGAGCCGCTGAATTGTTCCTCTTCGATTGCGATTTGGGGAGTCTTTTCCTCGGCCAGCCGGAGGAAGTTGGCGTCGTCGCCGATGTTGATCAGCCCAAAGAGGCGGTCGGCAACACCGGCACGCAGCCCAATCTCGCCCTCGGCCGATTTGAGGTTGACCAGGTGCAGGCCCGCCGACGTGGTCGCGTGGAAGATGTGCCGCAGCATGTCGGCATAGATCGTCGCCCCGCCCAGATGGTCTTGGCGGAGCGTGCGAAAGGCGTTGGCGAAGAGGTCACTGCCGTCCTCGCGTTCCAGGCCAGCTTTCCCACCAAGAATATCGTCAATGGCCGCTGGCACCCAATGGCCTTCGTTTCGCAGCACATGATGCAGGAAAAGCACCAATTCCTGCACGTCGGATAGGCTGCGCTTGTCAGTTTCTCCCAAACCTGACCAGGTTTTGCCGGCTGTCACAGTGTGGCCGATGAAGACCAACAGCGGCGGCTCGACGTTGTACTCATCGTAGAAGATCCGCTTGTTCGCCGCGTAGCAGCGCGCCTGCTCGTAGAAGGTGAGCAAATTGGCTAGCAGGTAGCGATTGGCCAGGTCTGGATCGAGGTCATGCTCCAGGTTGAGGATACGGTAATCTTTGCCGTAGCCATCCTCGTAGAAGCGCGGGTAGGAGTAGTCGAAGAGGATGGCTTTGCCGTATTCCTCTTCGATGTCGGCGCCCGCGCCGCCAACGCCCTGGCCGAAAGTGGCGCTGTATTCGAAGGTGAAGCCGGTTTCAGCCAGCGCGGCCCGCCGGTTCCGCCAGGCCTGGGCCTCGCTGCCCGCGCCCTTGTGCCCCTCGTCCACGAAGACCAGGTTGCGCCCCTCAAGGTGGGAAACCTTGACGCTCTTGCCACCGCCGGTCTTCTCCTCGGTCAGCTTGTGGATCTCGATGACCTTGACCGTTCGGGGATCGTCGCTGAAGAGGTCGTTCGTGGTAGCGTCGAATCGCCGACAGGGAATGTCACTCTTCTCCATCTCGGCCATGTGCTGCTCCGACATGCCCTCGCCGGTGGTGACCAGCAGGATGTTCTCCGGCGT
>CAZGRF010000711.1:0-2175 GCA_964527825.1 uncultured Pirellulales bacterium | reverse complement strand
GCTTTAGTCAAGGGCAAGGCAGGGACACGAAATGGCAAATGACAACATCCTCCCCAGTCCACTACGCGGCATTGTCCCGCCCATGGTGACACCTCTGTACGCGCCTGACCAATTGGACCGGCCGGGTCTGGAGCGTTTGATCGAATACATCCTTGGCGGCGGCGTGCATGGGCTATTCATCCTGGGTACGACCGGCGAGGCGCCCAGTCTCAGTCACAAACTGCGGCGAGAACTGATTCAATCCACCTGTGATCAGGTCCGGGAGCGCGTCCCCGTGCTCGTAGGCATCACCGACACCGCCTTCGCGGAATCCGTCGTCATGGCGTGTTTCGCCGCGGAGGCAGGGGCACAAGCGGTCGTATTGGCGCCACCCTATTACTTCCCGGCGGGCCAGCCCGAGCTGCTGGAGTACCTGGAGCACCTGGTCGTCAAGCTGCCCTTGCCGTTGTTCCTGTACAACATGCCCAGCGCCACGAAGCTCATGTTTGAACCCGCCACCGTCGTCGCGGCCGCCCGAATCCAAGGCATTGTCGGCCTCAAGGACAGCTCGGGCAACATGACCTACTTCCATCAACTCCGGCAGGTCCTGCGCGACAACAGGGATTTCACCTTGCTGGTCGGTCCGGAAGAGCTGCTGGCCGAGACGATTCTGCTGGGCGGCCACGGCGGCGTCAACGGCGGCGCAAACCTATACCCACGCCTCTACGTTCAACTCTATGACGCCGCCGTCCGGGGCGATCTGGACCGGGTGAGAACCTTGCAGCAGAAGGTCATCCAGGTCAGCACCACGCTCTACGGCGTTGGCCACTTCAGCTCCAGCTATCTCAAAGGGCTCAAATGCGCTCTGTCAGTCAAAGGTATCTGCGATGATTTCATGGCCGAGCCCTTTCACCGATTCCGCGCACCTGAGCGACAAAGAATCGAGGCCATCCTGTCGGAACTGGAGGAGGCAATGAAATAGGAGTCTTCCGGCGTTTCGCCGCGGTCAAGGGTTTGGCGCTCCATCACTCATCGTGGTATAGTACGCGGCGTCTTGAGATACAGCCGGATTGCAGGATAGGGGCAAACACATGCGGATGACAGACAAGCGAATCACCTTCGGCGTCATTGTCGGCACACGAGGATTCTTCAATCCCAAATTGGCCCGGGAAGGGCGGGCTCAGCTCGAAGCACAGCTCACGGCCCTGGGCTACGATCATGTGATTCTGCCGGCGGAGGCCACGGAGCACGGCGCGATCGAGACCTACGCGCACGCCAAGAAGTGTGCGCAACTATTCCAGGATCGCCGCGACGACATCGACGGAGTCATCGTGGTGCTGCCCAACTTCGGGGATGAACTCGGCGTCGTGCAGACGCTCGACCTGGCCAAGCTGGACGTGCCGGTCCTGGTACAGGCCTGCAATGACCGGTTGGATTCGGTGGGCGTGTCCGGCCGACGAGATGCCTTCTGCGGCAAGATTTCGGTCTGCAACAACCTGTACCAGTACGGCATTCCCTTCACAGACACAACCGAACATACGTGCGACATTGACAGTCACGTGTTCGGCCGGGATTTAGGTTTCTTTGCCCGGGTGTGCCGGGTCGTCAGGGGTTTGCGCACGGCACGTGTCGGCGCGATCGGGGCGCGACCCGCCGCCTTCCAGACCGTGCGCTTCAGTGAAAAGCTCCTGCAGGCCACCGGCATCACGGTCGTGCCGGTGGACTTATCCGACATTCTTGCCCGTGCCGGTGCACTCGACGACCACGCGGCAAGCGTCAAGGCCAAGCACGCCGAGATCATGGCGTACGGGACCGTGCCCGATGACATTCCCAAAGAACAAGTGTTGAAGCAGGCGAGAATCTCTGTAGCTATCGACGAATGGATGGCGGAGAACGAGTGCGATGCCAGCGCCGTTCAGTGCTGGACCTCGGTTCAGAATAACTACGGCTGCGCGACCTGCCTGTCCATGAGCCTCATGGGAGAGAGAGGCATGCCCAGTGCCTGCGAAGTTGACGTGGCGGGAGCTGTGTCGATGTACGCCCTGCTGTTGGCATCAGGCAACATCCCCGGTTTCCTGGACTGGAACAACAACTACGGTGACGAACGTGACAAATGTGTGTGTACCCACTGCAGCAACTTCCCCAAGAGCTTCATGGGCCGCGACATCGAGATATCGGCGCTCGATTTGCTGGGTG
>CAZGRF010000710.1:0-2177 GCA_964527825.1 uncultured Pirellulales bacterium | reverse complement strand
GGCGAGCTGGCCTGGCGACAGCACGAAGGCGGCCATACGTCCGGACCCAACTGGCCGACCTTCTTCGAATGGGTAGGCCGGTACATCAAGGCTCCGTCCCCGTCGGCGCCGGCCGCGGCCGCTTCGACCGAACCTGCGCCGGCTCCGGTCGGACCTGCGCGCCCGCCGGTTTCAATTCGACCGATGCCGCGAAACGATCGGAATTCTCAGATTGCCCATGCCGAGCTGGTCGAGAAGACGAAGCAAGGCCGCGTCGACATATATTTCGAAGGCGATTCCATTACCCGGCGTTGGGGTGCGCTGGACTATCCCAGGTTGCTGGACAACTGGAAGGAGAACTTCTTCGGCTGGAACGCCGGAGATTTTGCCTGGGGAGCCGACACCGTGCAGAACATCATCTGGCGCAAGCAGAACGGCGAGTTGGACAACGTTGAGCCCAAGATCTTCGTCCTGCTGGCCGGGACCAACAACGTCGGCAGCCGGCCCCCGCGAGGCGAAGACGATCCTCGTATTGCAGGGGTGACCGCCGGCATAAAGGCCATTGTGGACATCTTCCAGGCCAAGGCGCCGGAAGCGACGATCATCCTGACCGGTATCTTCCCGCGCAACGACAATCGCCGCGATCCTACCGCGGTCATGCCCATCATCAACGCCATCAACAAGAACATGGCGGCCATGGCCGACGGCAAGAAGATTCGCTACGTCGATATCAACGACAAGCTGGCCGACGCCGACGGCAAGTTGTACGGCGGCATGACGATGGACCGACTGCACCCGTCGCTCAAGGGCTATCAGATATGGGCGGACGCGCTGAAGCCCATCTTCACCGAGTTGCTCGGCCCTCCGGCCTCGGAAGACCACGCGCCGCCGGCAACGGGTGACCCCAGCGCCTTGAACCGATCTCGGTAAGGGCGGTGTTGGCACGGGTGTGAGTGCGCTCGTCCTATGAGCACGTCTGCCTATGGGACGGCGTAGGCTCCAACGTAGGGTGCACGCTCCGACGAAAGGCCCAGTAACTGCTGAATGTCTACAGGCAAACGGGTGGCAGCGTGAGCTCCGGGAAAGGCCGGATTCAGTTGAAAGTTGCCCAACTCCCGACTCTTGAAGAGCGGCAAGTCAATGCCTTCGTAAACCTGACTGTGTGCTGAGGAACCCGCAAATACCTGCTGTAGACCTTCCAGTGTCGTTACAGCAGTCTGACAGTCAGGACCGGAAGATGGGCTCCAATAGACCAGAGGTTCAAGTCCGCTGCCGGCATCCTGGACATACACGTTGTAGTCAAACTGCTTGAGCGGTGACTTGTCCAGCCTCTCACAAAGATCGGGATGCTGCCATACCAGCATGAGCGGTCTCTGGAAACTGGCATCCCCGGTAAACAAATTATTGACGAAGATGTGTCCAAAACGTTCATCCACATCCGGGCCCGTACTGGGGTGCCAGCCGAAACGATCGCCCTGGGCACTGCGTTTGTCACGTCCTACGCAGGCGGTGCTATTGACAAAGGTGTTTTGATAGACGTGCACGTTCGAGCTGTTCAGGATCAGGAGCCCGTGATCGCAGTCGACGAAGACGTTGCCCGCACAGATGGCCCCTTTGGAAATCTCGAAGAAGAAACCGTTGCTGCTGGGCCACATTCGGTTATGGGCTCCCTGGCCGCTGTTGTCTCCCACGCCTTCGATCCAATTGTTGAGGAAGCGACCGTCCACATTGCCCACGTCGTACCAAATACCGTTGGAAATCGGCAGATCGTAGACCAGATTGTCCCGGCAGGTGACCCGGTGGGTCTGGTTGAAGATCTTCACTGCGGCCGGGTAATAACCGGCAATGTCTTCAATGTTGTTGCGGGAGAACATGTTCTTTTCGAGCAAGCAGTCGGACGACGACAAGAGGTAAATACCTTCCGTGACCGTGTCGTGGACTTTGGAGTGTCTCAGAACCAGGTTGTCGCCGCGCAGGTAGGCTCCCACGCGTCCACAGAACGAAAAGGTGCAATGTTCTATGATAGAGCCCACCACGTCCTTGCCAAAGGTCGCAGGATCTGCCGGTCCTTGGGGCTCGTGCCCGTCAATTTCCAGCGCGGCAAAGGCATATTGCGTTAGCGTGACGCCGCGCAGGATGAGTCCTTTACGGTCGTTTGATTTGCCGTGTACCTCTTTGGTGACGCGGTGAATGCCGTA
>CAZGRF010000709.1:0-2179 GCA_964527825.1 uncultured Pirellulales bacterium | reverse complement strand
AGTGAAGCCAGAGATATAGTAGACAAGGAAGAAGAAAACCAGGCCGGGTCCGACGGTAACCTCGATACCCTGCCGGCGCGCGGCTACGTACGCCCCCAGGCCCCACAGGGTCGTTACCGTAAGACCGATACCTGCCAAGCCCGCGATCTTACCGGCCATCAACTCGAACGGACTGACCGCCGAAAGCAACACTTCCACGATGCGGGAACTCTTCTCCTCGATGATGCTGCTAAGCAGATGCTGGCCGGTGCCAGCGATCCCTATGAAGATCAGGTACATGAAAGCGAATGGGACCATCATGCGAGCTACGCGCTGCCTTTCCCCTTGCACATGCTCCTGTCCCGCCTCGGAACCGATCTCGACCTGTTGGATCGCGACAGCGCGGATCTCCCGGAGCATCTCCCGATCCAGACCCCGTGCCTCGCAACGCGTGTCTATCACGGCTTTGCGAAGCAGGCTCTCGATCGTCCAGAAGGCCTCCATTTGGGCGGGCTTGGGCTTGTGCGTGTAGATCCGCACGTCGCCCGAGCCCTCCACCAGGTCGGCACCCAAGACGACATACGCGTCCATCTCGCCTCCGCGCAACTGGCGCTTGCCCTGCTCTTCGGTTGCTTTGGCATCGTCAAGAGATCCCACAGTCACGAGCACAAGGGGACCTTGCGCATGAGCCTGGTTGTGTGCGTCGAACGCTGTCTCGACCTTCTGGAATAGTTCCGGCGAGAAGCACGTCATGCCGACCTTGAGCGGGTCGCGTTGCCCGCCCTCGTCGCGACTGACCCAACTGCTGACGACGATGACACCGCCGATGATGATGGGCAGGAACAGGAGACTCACAAGGAACGTTTTGGTCTTGACCGTCTCAACGTATTCCCGCCGAGCCACCCTAAGAATCTGCTGCATGGTCTGTTCCAACAAGCCGCACGAAGATCTCGTGCAGGGAGGGCTGTCTGATCTCAAAAGCCCGTAGGCGCGCCCGCTCGACAAGAACGTTCAACAAATCCTGAGGATCGGCACCGTCGGTGAGTCGGACCTCGAGCCGGCGTCCCTGCGGCTTGACCTCGCGCACCATGGGCAACGTCGTGGCGAAGCCGCTGTCGGCCTCCAACTCGACCGAGATGGTATGCGATTCGTGTCCGGCGCGAATGGCATCGAGACGCCCGTCCACAACGACCTGGCCCCTGTTGATCAGGACGATGAAGTCGCATAGTTGCTCGGCCTCGTGCATCACATGGGTGGAGAAAAGCACCGTCTTGCCTTCGGCGCGCATCTCGTTGATGATGTCTCGCAGCGCATCCTGGTTCACCGGATCGAGGCCTGAGAAGGGCTCGTCCAGGATCACAAGCTCCGGGTCGTTGATTGCTGTCACGGCGAATTGCAGCTTCTGGTGCATCCCCCGCGACAGCTCTTCCACTTTCTTCTCGGCGTGCTCGGCCAGGGCCATACGCTCCAGCCAGCGCGGCACGCATTCGTGCAGTTGATCGCTCGTGAGTCCCTTGAGGGCCCCGAAATAGGCGAGTACCTTGGCTGCAGTCATCTTGCGGTACAGGCCGCGTTCCTCGGGCATATAGCCCACGCGGTGGCGCGCCAGCGCCGAATCTCCGTCACCCAGCACGCGGACGACTCCCTGATCGGGCCGAATGATATTCATGATCATCCGAAGCGTTGTCGTTTTGCCCGCCCCGTTGGGTCCGAGAAAACCGTACACGCAACCCGTAGGAACGCGAACGCTCAATTCGTCCACGGCCCGGACCGCCCCGAACGATTTGCACACTCTCTCTAACTCGATGGCATTCATCTGGTATCTTTCGCCAATTTCACAATCGTGCCGCAATTCTACCGGCTTGTCACGCTCCGCTCAATCAGCTAATATCAGATAATGCCCGCCCGGCAGCAGTGTATCTCAACAAATTGACATGAAACGGATTATTTCAGTATCGAGACGAACGGATATCCCGGCCTTTTACGGCGACTGGTTCATGCAGCGCGTCAAGGAAGGCTTCGCCGGCGTGGTGAATCCCTTCGGAGGCCAGCGCTACCTCGTATCGCTCAGGCCCGAGGACGTGCTCTGCTTTGTCTTCTGGTCCAAGGATTTCGGTCCGTTCGTGGGCTCCCTGGAAGTCCTCGACCGTCTCGGTTACCGGTTCTGTTTCAACTACACCGTTACCGGTCTGCCAGGCAC
>CAZGRF010000708.1:0-2181 GCA_964527825.1 uncultured Pirellulales bacterium | reverse complement strand
GTTGCCAGCCTGCTCTATGGTGTCGAACCGGTCGATCCGATCAGCATCGTGGTGACCATCATCCTACTGGCCGCCGCCTCTCTCCTGGCCGGCTACCTCCCCACCCGGCGAGCGGCCAAGGTCGATCCGATGGAGGCGTTGCGCTACGAGTGAGGCGGGTGGCGATCAATCATTCGTCCTCATCCGGTACAGCTCAAAAGGTTTCTATGGTTGTTTCTTGTCAACATCGGGGTAGGAATGGGGGTGCCGGTCAAGAGTCCCGGCCATCGCCACGGACTCCGCGGCCCGAGGCGGATCGTCCGCTAACGGGCGCGCCCTGTGCAGAGCCGAACGCCCCGCTGACGGCACCAAGACAGACAATCGCATCTGTCGGCCATCAGAAGGTCCCTGGCGCCTGTTTTCTCCTGGCACGGCGCTTGCTAAGAGGGGCTACATGGACATGCTCCAGGAAAACTCAAGGAAACGACCTATCGCGCGTTACATCCTGGCCGCCGTAGGTGGGGCTGGCGACTGCCCTGACGGGTGTCGGCCTAGCGGGCAACGTGGATCGCTCCGGTGCGGGCTTATAGGGTACGAGTAGCGAATTGCGAGGGACGAAGGAAATGAGCGCTCTTTTCAACGACATCAAGTACGGCATCAGGCAACTGATCAAGTCACCCGGCTTTGCTCTCGTGGCCGCGCTGACGCTGGCCATTGGAATCAGTGCCAATATCACGATGTTCAGTGTGGTCAATGCTGTTTTGCTACGGCCGCTGCCGTTTGAAGACTCAGACCGCCTGGTCGTTGTCCAGCAGGGGTCGGCGCCCACCTGCTCCTATCCTGATTTCTTGGATTGGAGAGAACAAAACCAGGTATTTGAAGACTTCGCGGCTTATGCTGCGGCCCTGTTCGAGCTGGTGGAGCGTGACGGCGCCCGCAAGATTGATGGCGCCAAAGTCAGCGGCGAGTTCTTCTCCATGCTCAAGGTATCTGCCTCTCTGGGGAGAATCTTCACCAAGGCGGACGAACAGCAAAACACCGAACCTGTAGCCATGATAAGTCATGATTTCTGGCAAAGCCACTATGGGCAGGACCAAGAGATTCTAGGTCGCTCCATCACACTGGAAGACAAGGTCTATACCATCGTCGGCGTACTACCCCGCGGTTTTCATTACCCCGAATCTATTGAAAACGCCCACATATGGACCTTACTAAACCCCTCAGCGGGACAACTGAACAACAGAAGCTTTTGTTGGCTTCGAACAGCGGGACGCCTCAAAGCAGGTCTCTCAACAGAGCAGGCACTGTCGCTTGTGAACGAAAGACACAAACAAATGGCTCAAGCATCTGGGGCAGATGACAGTGAAATATCGATGGTTGGGCTGCGCGATACGGTAGTGAGCAGTGTACGAACCACCTTATGGGTACTTGCCGGCATTGTGGGGTTCATCCTTCTCATCGTGTGCGCGAATGTCGTTAACTTATGTCTTGCCAAGGCTTCATCAAGAAATAAGGAAATGGCTGTTCGCAGTGCCCTCGGTGCCAGCAAACTGCGTCTGCTTCGCCAGTTGACGACAGAGAGTATTCTGTTGTCGCTGGTTGGCGGCGTCACGGGTTTAATTGTCTCTCTCTGGACGCTAGCTGTCTTCAGGGTCAAGATTACCGACATCGTCCCCAGGGCAGACTCCATACATATCGATCCCCAGGAACTTCTTTTCGGCTTGGGCATTTCCTTATTGGTCGGTGTGTTTCTCGGCATGACCTCCTTCTGGCATATGCAGAGGTCTCGCCCGGCAAATGTCCTGACAGAATCACGAGGCTCATCAGGACACCACGCCCGGTTCTCCAACATGCTGATTGCCGCCCAGATTGCCATGGCACTGGTTTTATCCAGCGGTATGGTTTTGATGATTCGCAGTATGTTGCGGCTTTCCTCCGCGGATGTTGGGTTCAATCGCGAAAACCTGGTGACCTTTATGATCGGAACGAGGGAAAAAGATGCAACGCAACGCTATCAACTCAGCCAGGAATTACTGGAACGACTGAGTGTCCTGCCTTATGTCAAAGGCGTATCCACAGATTCATCTATGCCTTGTTTTCCCGGGATGATCACCTCCAATGTCACCACTGCGGGATATACGCCTCCTGATGAAAAGCCCATTAGTGCCACTTATCATAGCGTTAGCGCTGATTACTTCAGGA
>CAZGRF010000707.1:0-2196 GCA_964527825.1 uncultured Pirellulales bacterium | reverse complement strand
GCATTACTAGGTCAACGAGGTATAGGATTCCGTCGCCATCGAAGTCAACGATGGGAATGATCGGGGCCTGATAGATGTCCCATGCGACAAGGCCCCCGGGCGGGGAGAACAGAAGTACAGAATAGAACCATCGGCAGAGATATTCGGCATTATCTCATCAAAAGCAGTATTGACCCTCGGCCCGAGATTCACGGGTCGTTCCAGTCATCGTCTGTCGTTCGTCGCGTTGTCATCCACATGTCGTGACCACCGGACCCACCCGGCCGCATCGAGTGAAAGAAGAAAGCTTGGCCGTCAGTTGAGATGTTTTGGCCGGCGTCGCTATTCGCTAGTAGCGCGTCTGATGTTCAGCTACGCATGGCCTGCGCATCAACATGGTATTCCCCTGTAATTCGTATCTGTTCTGGTCGATACCCAGCAAAAACTCCCGAGGGAAGACCATGAACAGCAGACAACAGAATCCTGGATTGCCGGCCATTCTGCCAAGTACACACGGTGAATTCCAAACCTGCCCGACTGTCATGACGGAAGAGGAACTAATCCAGTTCCTCCGCATCCCAGAGATCAGCAATGCTACCGACTACAGGCATGTGGTCGAGAACCTCAAGCGTGCACACGGTCTGCCCCGGATTCACCTTTGCGGAAAGACTGTGTATCTGACGGATTCCGTCAAAGCTTGGCTACAGCAGCACGTTACCTGTGGTCAGTGAAGACCCGTTCTGGTACAATGGGCTCGGACCAACCCAAGCCATTGGCCAGCATCGGGAAGGAGGTAGACAATGAAAGAGCTGGTAAGGCTTAGGATGAGACCCTCGCGTGATAGGAAGTCCTTTCGGTACATGCTTGACTACGTCGACCGCGACGGGAAACGTCACCAGATTTCCCTGGGGCACGCAGACAAGCGAAGAGCGGAACGTCAAAGGTACGAGAAGGAATTGGAGCTACGGGTGAATGTCGCCGCGCCAATATCGATGAGACTCACGGATTTCTTCCAAGACAGCCTCACGCGCACAAAGGGGCAGGTGCGAGCCACTACGCTTAATGACGCAGCGAGGACGATGAGAGATTTTGTCGGGTGCGTGGGCGATATCGACCTGCAAGACGTTCGCTATGAGCACGGTGAGCGATTCATTCAGTACTGTCTGACACAGAACCTCACGGCGGGTACGACTACGAAGAAGATCAAGCAGTTGAAAAGAGTATTCCAGCTTGCTGAAGATCGTGGACAGCTCGATCGGCACCCGTTGCGTAGGCTCAAGCCACCCAAGGCTCCGAAGCGGAAGATTCGCGTGTTTACGGAAAGCGAGTGTCATAGCCTATGCAGGGCCGCCCGGCAGCGCGAAGAGAATGGCTCTCCGGTCAAATGGGAACTTCTCATTCGTATGGGTCTGGCCACCGGCATGCGGCGTGGTGAACTGATGAACAGTACGTGGCGTGACATCGATTTTGCGAATATGACCGCTGATGTCTCTCCAAAGAAGAGCCGCGAGCGCACCTGGGAGTGGCACATCAAGGACACCGAGCGTCGAACGCTTCCGTTGACTGCCGAGGTGGTGAAGCTGCTGGTCGAACGCCAGATGTCCCAGCCGGAAGGAAACCCATACATCTTTGTTCCAATGGCTCGCTATGAGCATATCCAGGAACTCCGTCGTACCGGGCAGTGGACAGTTGAGAAAGGTCGGTCGCCCTTGTCGAAGTTTTGCCATCACTTCAACAAGATTCGGCGGTCGGCCGGCATCGAAACTGGCACCTTCCACGATCTGCGACGAACTTGCCTGAGCAACTGGGTCACCGAAGGGCTCGCTCTTCATGAGGTCAAGGAACTGGCTGGGCATGCTGGAATTGAGACCACCGAACGGTTCTATTTGGCAGTTCGAAAGGACGTAGTGGACCGTGCCCGAGCCGCCTCCGAGGCATCACGCAAGGGCCATCTTGTTGCGCGCCTGTTGCGCGCGCCATTGGAATCGCAGACTTGGGAGAAATCGACTTGCATAAGTGCTTCAAAGACAGAGCCTTAGAAAACGAGGTCCGAGAAGCATACACAGGTGGTTGGAGTACAACCAGTACTATGCCCCCCTCTCAGACACTATGAGATGTCCAGCCAC
This sequence comes from uncultured Pirellulales bacterium, assembly GCA_964527825.1. Classification (GTDB taxonomy): domain Bacteria; phylum Planctomycetota; class Phycisphaerae; order Sedimentisphaerales; family Anaerobacaceae; genus JAFGLV01. The sequence goes on along the minus strand of CAZGRF010000707.1, from coordinate 91 downwards.
GTCATCAACTGCATCGGCAGATCATCTGCGGCAGACGCCATCGCCTTCTGACAGGCCTCACTCCCTGCCGGCGATGTGGCCAACAGCACGA
>CAZGRF010000706.1:0-2207 GCA_964527825.1 uncultured Pirellulales bacterium | reverse complement strand
CCGGCCCGGACTACAAGGTTCTTTCGGACCGTTAATGATAAGGGGTCAAACTACCAACTCGCTTGATACTGGGACGCCGTGACGTTGGCCACGGAGCCCGCCACGGCAAATGAGTTGGGGCTGTTGCTTGTCACCGAGCTGTATTGTCCGACTGAAACATACGAGGACTGCGTGCCCACACTAGAGGTCTGGGTATCCCCGGCGGTTCCACCGTTGGGGTTCGAGGTCGTGCCGGATCCGTACTGGACAACGCCGTTGCCGGCTGTGACATACGTGTTCTGCCATTGGCTGTAGGGCGTGCTGAAGCCCCAGGTGGGACCCCAGAACCAGTCCCAGGCCACGCCAGCCGAGGCCGCCGATGACACGAGCAGCACGACGACACCGATGAATAGTAGTCTCTTGCTCATCTCTCAATCTCCTTTTCCCTTAGGTGACCATCTCCTACCGACATAGAACCCTGTAGGTCTATTGCTCGCGCTGTCGATGTCGCATCTCCGTTGCGACGCGCGAAGTAGCCTGCGGATGAGGCGAAGAGTCTTCGAGGTCGGATGCCGCGATCGTCTCGCAAGTGCCCGGGTCCGTTGTCTCGCGGGAATGCCGGGCGTGCGCGGACCCAATACAAACGCGAGGGTCAACGGCGCGCAAGCGCCCCCGCGCACAGAAGTGCGTGGCCCCTGCCTCCGAATCGATTCCCGCGACGTCCCCGTACCGTATCATCGCCGGACCTGAATGGCACGTTCGCCAGGGTGTTTCCGTCACCCCGACCCCACGTGGCCGCATGGACTCGGATGTCAGCATCCACCATACGCTCGGCCCAGCCGCTGTCAAGTAGGATGATTGGGTTTTCTCGCCGGCGTTTTTCGCCGGGTCGCCCCCGGGAATCCGGGCCTTGGCCGGGGCGCTTGTTTGGGCTTGCCAGGAACGCGATTCCCTATAGAATGGCCCCATGCGCCAGTTACGAAACCAAATCATCTGCGGCGATTGCGTGGAAATTCTGCGGCAGGCCGCCGAGCCGTTCGCCGATCTGATCTTCGCCGACCCGCCCTTCAACATCGGCTACAAGTACGACAAGTATCACGACAAGAAGCACCACGAGAAGTACCTCGCCTGGAGCGAGGACTGGATCGCCGCGTGCGCGGCGGTGCTCAAGCCGCGTGGCTCGTTCTATATCGCCATCGGTGACGAGTATGCCGCCAACGTCAAGCTCATCGCCGACGCCCAGGGTCTGGTGCTGCGCAATTGGATCATCTGGCACTACTCCTTCGGCCAGCAGACGAAGAACAAGTTTGCTCGCGCGCACACGCACATCCTCTACTTCGTCAAGGATCCCAAGGGCTTCGTCTTCAATGACGAGGTCGTGCGCGTCATTTCGGACCGCCAGAAGAAATACAAAGACAAACGGGCCAACCCCGCCGGCAAGATGCCCGACGACGTTTGGAACGAGTACCCGCGCATCTGCGGCACCTTCGTCGAGCGCACCGGCTTTCCGTGCCAGATGCCCGAGAGTCTGCTGGCGCGGATCATCCGCGTCAGCTCCAACGAGGGCGACTGGGTGCTGGACCCGTTCTGCGGTTCAGGCACGACGGCCGCGGTCGCGCACAAGCTCGGCCGCGTCTACACCAGTATCGATCTGTCCGAGCAATACGTCGAGGCCGCGAGACAGCGCATCGCCGAGTCGGAGGGGCTGCCCGTCGAAGGCGAGGGGCTTCCCGACTGGCCGGAACACGCCGAAGCCGAGTTGCGCTGGCTCTACGGCGAGAATAAGGTGCCGTACACACGACTCTGCGCCAGCCCGGTGTTGCTGTCGCTGTTCACCGCCAAGCTCAACCAGCGCCTGCAGAAGACCGACCTCTACACTCCGGAGGAGGTGCAGGAGCGACTGGCACTGCTGGAGAAAGCCGCCAAGCTCACGCCGCAATTGTCTGACCGCTTCAGTTCGGTATAGGGGCGTTATCCGTTGAAGATCAAGAGACTCCTGTTACTGGCCCTGCCCTTCGCTGTCTCTGCCTTACTGCTGAGCGTTATTCAGGCGCCGGTTGACTGGTCGTTTTTCGCGTGGGTGGCACTGGTGCCGTTCGTGCTGGCCTGCGCGCCGCGGGTCCCGGCCAGGAGCGTCTTCCTGGCGGCCTACGGCGTCGCCTTTCTCTACTGGCTGGTGAATCTCTATTGGCTGGCTCCCATCACGGTTCTCGGCTGGATCGCGATGT
>CAZGRF010000705.1:0-2213 GCA_964527825.1 uncultured Pirellulales bacterium | reverse complement strand
TGAAGGAGAGCCAAACAGCCGTGGTCGTCGCCACGGCGTACCTGGGCGGTCTACATCACTGCTACACGAGGGTGGCATAACGGCCTTCCATCAGTCCTGTCCCGCCCGACCCGCGGCAGAACCCTGCGCCATGTCCGGGATTCGACCATCGCCAAGCGTCCCGGGCATCGCCGACCACTCCGATCACGCGCCGATCATCCCCGCCGGCCCCACGGTCAAGCCCGCAAGGCCGTTGCTGCCTGTGCAGATCACGTTTTCGGTAGGGATGGCCACCTTCTCTTCACCTCCACCTACGGATGGGACAGCCTCTCCTGCCGTGCCCGCCCGTCGAGGATGTTGATCTCCAGCAGAGGCCACTGTAAGACGTCCGCAGGCTGGGTCGCCGCCCGTAGGATGTCTTCATCGTAGGCCCGCAGCGCCCACGGGCCATCATACGGTTTCAGGTCGACGCCAACGACGATCTTGCGCACCGCCCCCAGCAATCTCTTCTCAGCCGGTCCGTCGGAAGCGGTTTGGGACGCGGGACTCAACGATGCCAGCGTCAGGGCCGACGCGAAGCCCTGCTCCTCCTTGTCCACGCGCACCAGCACCCGCGACCGCTCCTTCGCCAAATTCCCGGTGCCGGCGGCGAGCGGCTGGGGAATCTCCACTGCCTGCGGCAGGCTGCCAGACTCGCCAGATCGCTCGCTCCGGCCATCTTCCGGATCAAACGGCTCTGCTATCATCACGGTATAGCTATGCTTCCGCAACTTGGCACCCACGGGCTTCCGGCCATATACCAAAGCGTCAATCATCCCATCTCCGGCCGCCAAGTCCTTGTCCGACATTTCATATAAGGTATGCCCCGGCTTGCCGTCCACCGGCCCAAATGCCTCCAATCGCGCAGACATCCGAAGCCCCTTGGCCATTGACCGCATCACCGGCAACAACCTTACCCACCGCTCCTTCTCCGCCGGCGACATCGAGCCTTGCTCCCCCGCCGTCCTCGAGGATTGGGATATTCTCAACGGCCGACGCACGCTGTAGTTCCAGCCTGAGAACGTGGTCGTATCCAACTTATGTCTCTCCCCCAGTGTAAAGGTGATCCTCCCAGGCTGCTTCACGTCCCCAGATAGCATTGCAGGCAAGGTGAGCTTGTCTATGTCTGCAAATCCCATAACTGTCAAAGACTCCATGCCGTGACATCCGCGGTTGGTGACTACGTGCGACACCAGCGTCAGGGGCCCATATGTCGCCATCCGTTCCCGCACACTCTTCTCCAGGAACAAGTCCCTCAAGGTCGCCAATTGCGGATCGCTTTTCGCCGCCTGAATCACCCAGTCCGCCACCCAGACTTTCTCGACCAACTGGCCGCTTCCGTCTTCCTTCAGAAGGATCGTATGCTTGACCTCCAGGCAACCGGCCGTCGCAAACAGTATCGAGCCGACCAATGCCCACCTCAAGCTGACCCAACCGAGACTATTCATCATACGACACTCTCCTTTGCCATCGGTATTTCAGGCGCCAATCACTCTGCGGACATCGCCACGCGCACAATCCTGCCGGCCCTGACCCCTTTCTTGTCCACGACCCTTCCCCCGGGAAAGACCACGCGCACATCGCATGCCCTTTGCGTCCCCAAGCCGAAGTGCAGTGGCCGCGCCACCTTGAAATCCGAGGCGACAATCATTTCCTGATACCCCAGAATGGCCTTCTCGTCCCCCAACTTCCCCGGCGCAAAGAGCGTGATCCGCGCCCCGGCGCCCTCCGGATTTCCAGGGAGTCCCGACAGTCTCACCTTGATCCAGCCGTTCCCGTTCCGGGTCGCGTTGTGGAGCAATCCCGCGCCGCGATCCGTTGTCACGATCAACAGATCTACGCGGCCGTCGTTGTCGTAATCGCCGGCCGCATTGGATGACTCTTTCTTTCCTTCGGCCGGGATGCCCGCAAGCTTCGTCACGTCCTGGAACTTCCCGCCACCCAGGTTTCGGTAGAGCCGATTCCGCTTGCCATCGCAAACAAAGATGTCGCTGAGGCCGTCGTTGTCGAAATCAGCGGCGCAGGCAGTTCCATACTTTTCCTTGAACTCCCTCTTGTCGGTGGGGACCAAGCCGCTGCCTTCAGTTGCATCCTTGAAAACGCCGTTACCTCGATTGAGACATAAGCGAGGCCCGCCAGGCTTGCCTGCGCCCGTGCAATAGATATCCAGCCGCCCATCATTGTTGAAATCGCCC
>CAZGRF010000704.1:0-2218 GCA_964527825.1 uncultured Pirellulales bacterium | reverse complement strand
AGCCGATGCAGCACAACGGAAACCAGACCTCGATGGCGCCAAGGATGATGGACTGGAAAAAAACTTTATGAAGGGCGATCGATGGCTTTGGGTTTGGGGAAATCGCAACATAGAGATGTGTCAAGTGGTGGGTTCCGACCCTCGTCCCCTCCTGTTGTAGCGATTGTGAACGAGGGGAGAAGCCCGACTTCAAGACACAGTAACCTACTGATTTCCGTGGACCTAATTACTCCCAGGTGTTTCAATGAGGTTCGAGGAGGTAGGCACAGAGTACTCTAATTTTTCCTACCCCTTTGAACCTCGAACCCTGAGAGACGCTAGACTAGTTCCTGTGTCAGAACTTGGAACCCGTTGAAATCTATTTTTAAATCGTAAAATTCAGTTGAAAAAAGTGGGGTGTTTTACTCTGCATGTGATATCATAGTTGTACCTAAACATTCGATATCGCAAAGGAAAACAACCCCATGAGAAAAAGCATACGCAAACAACTCCGAATTGTCGAGCCCTCAATTGAGCATGAGCACGCAAATGAGCTTTCCCAGATCAGCAGACTCATCGCCGAGCATCCCGACATCGTCTCGCTGGTCCACGCCGATCTGATTCGCGGGCTAGACGATCCCTACGCGGGGCGCAAGGGCCTGATGACCGGCGAGCAGGTATTCAAAGTCCTGCTTGTCAAGCAGATGAACGGCTTCAGCTATCGGGTGCTTCGATACCATCTCGAGGATTCGAGAACGTACCGGGCGTTTTGCGGCTTCGGCATCGCGGACACGATCCCTTCGGTGAAGACCCTCCAGCGCGACATCAAGAAGATTCGCGCCGAGACGCTCGAAGCCATCAACCGCATTCTCCTGGGCGCGGCCGCGAAGAAGGGAATCGAGCGGGGCCGCAAGGTCCGCGTGGACTGTACCGTGGTCGAATCGAACATTCATCATCCCACAGACTCGACCTTGCTCTTCGATTGCGTCCGAACCTTGTGCCGCCTGGATTTGCGGGCAAAGGAGAAATTCGGTGTCACCGTCAAAGACCACCGTCGGCGGGCAAAGAGACGGATGATGGGGATCCTCAACGCGAGGAACCAGAAGGTGAGAGTCCGGCTCTACCGCGACCTGCTGAAGGTCACCCGCAAAACCGTGGCCGACGCCGAGCGGGTCCGGGACTGCATGATGGACGCAGCCAGCGTCGACATGCTGGAAGCGGCTCTCTGGGTCGAGCTGGACCGATACATCCCCCTGGCCCACAAGGTCATCGAGCAGACCGAGCGTCGCGTGCTCAAGGGAGATAGCCTCGGTCCCCAGGACAAGGTCGTCTCCATCTTCGAGCCGCACACCGACATCATCAGAAAAGACCGACGCGACACGTACTACGGTCACAAAGTGGTGATCACCGGCGGGGCCTCGGGAATGCTGACCGACCTCGTGGTGGAGAAAGGCAATCCCGCCGACGCCACTCTCGCCGAGAAGATGATCGAACGGCAAACAGACGTATACGGCCGAGCGCCGCGGCAGGCGTCGTTTGACGGGGGATTCGCCGCGAGACGAAACCTCGCGAGCATCAAGGAGATGGGCGTCAGGGACGTGGTCTTCTCGAAGAAGTGCGGTCTCAAGGTGAGCGACATGGCAAAAAGCACGTGGGTCTACAAACGGCTGCGGGATTTTCGAGCGGGGATAGAGGGGATGATCTCGTTTCTCAAACGCTGCTTCGGGATGACGCGGTGCACCTGGCGAGGCTTCGCGTCATTCAAGGCCTACGCCTGGTCATCGGTGGTTTCCGCAAACCTGCTGCTGATGGCGCGACGCATGCTCGCCTGACGGCTACGCCCAGCAAGCGTCGTCCGAATCCTCGATCTGAACGAGATGACTGTCGAGAAGCGTCCGCTTGTCGTGGCGCGGAGGGATATCGGTCCCGAAAGAACGCGCAACTGTGGTTTCAGGGCTGGCGACACCCATCGCAGACGTCACCGCAAGACAAGCGATTGCTCGAAACTCCTATTTATGACACAGGAACTAGCTAACTAAAATATTTCCAAAAATCTTGTTAGGACATCTGTTGAAATAGCGCAAGCCGTTGCAGATGATAAAAAGTATCATTTTTGGCCTGATATGTTATTCAACCCGCATGTACAATATCGTTCATATTGAAGAAGACGAACAGATACGGAATCAGGTCCGGGACGCCCTGACCGCCAGCGGAGAATTCGTCCTCGTCCAGGCCAAGG
>CAZGRF010000703.1:0-2221 GCA_964527825.1 uncultured Pirellulales bacterium | reverse complement strand
CCCGCCACCATGCAGAGGTATCTTTCGGCCCATCAGGATGAAAAGGATCGACCGAGGAATTATTCGGTACAGCTGTTGACCTGGCCCGTATACATTCGCCGCTCGGGTGAAGACGACCGGAAAGGAGTACGCTCTGAAGAAGCTCATCAGGCTCATGTCGCAGGCGGCTCTCGACACTGCATACGGGGTGCTCGGGTTGTAGGATTGATTCTCGAAAACCGCGCCCCGACAGTGGCCGTACACTTCGGGAGTGGAGATATGGACATAACGGTCCACAAAACCGAGCTTGCGAAGACGATCGTGCAACTTAACCATAGCTACGACGTTAGTCTGGAACCAGTCCTCCGGAGCTGACCAGCTCTCGGCAACCATGCTTTGCGAGGCGTAGTTCACGACAATCGAGGGACGGAATTCCTCCAGGACCGCAACAATATGCACAATATCCTGATTAAGGTCGAAACGGTGGAATTTAAACCGTGTATGATCGCACCATCGATAAGGCAGTAGGGCGTCAATGGGCTCCTTGGAACGGCTGATTCCAACAACTTCGCAGCCGCGCTCCAGGAGGAATTTACAGAAGCTGGCGCCAGAGAACGAGTTGCTGCCGATAACTGCGACTCTCTCCATCAAGTCTGCCCCATCAGCTCTGGTGGATTCTGCAATAACCACTGCATCACCATGTGGCCAGCCACCAGTTGGAGGTCTTCGCAGAGCTGCATGTCGTCAACCGGAAAGTGAATGAGGTAGTCGGCAAGCTCCTTGCAGCGTCCTCCGGAGAATCCTACGATGGCGAAAGTCTTCATTCCGAGCCGCCGCCCAACCTCCAGGGCTCGTACTACGTTTGGCGACTGGCCGCTGCCGGAGAGCACTATGAGAACATCATCTTTCTCTGCCCTGACCACCAGCTGTTGTGCAAAGATCTCGGAATAGCTGATATCATTGGCCAAGCACGTGATCACCGCTGGGTTGTCTGGCAGCGCATCTACCCGTAGCCCCAGCCCGGTCTTCTTGGCGATTCCGTACAGATAGTCGTTAGCCAGGTGCATAGCGTTTGCCGCACTCCCGCCGTTGCCACATAGATAGACCCATTTCCTGTCAACGATAGCTTCCCGAAGTGTCTGGGCGAGTGGAAGCAGTCGCGACCAGTCGTAAGTCCTCACGATTTCCGTCATTCTCGACGCATAGGAGTTAAAAGCATTCGTGTTCATGGTGTCCTTCTTTGTAAACAAATTATGCCGAGACAAGTGTACGCTGCATCCAGCGAAGATTGTAAAACTTGTCCTCGTCTTTCAGTATTCCACTCCGATGCGCTTCAACTATCTCCTCAATTGCGTCGTCAACTGTTTTTTTAGGCTTGAATCCCGCGGCAAGCAGCTTGTCGGAGTTGACTCGGTACGATCTAGGGTCGTTCGACTCGGTCACACGGATCTCCGCAGGAATCTTCGCAGATATCTTCCGCGCGATGTCCATGATCGACATGTTTTCGAATCCCGCATTGTAGATACCAGTGAATGACTCCCCCCTCTCAAGACAGAAAAGGTAAAGGTCTGTGATGTCCTGGATGTGTATGTTCGGCCGGACCTGGTTCCCACCTAACACTGTGATCACTCCCTTGCTCAGGGCTTGCATTGTCAACATGTTCACCGCAACGTCAAGACGCATGCGAGGCGAGTAGCCGCACACCGTAGCCGGACGGATAATCTGGACCAGCAGATGATCCATGTAGCTCAGCAGCACCCGCTCCGCCACCATTTTGGTCCTATTGTAATCCGAGATCGGTTCAAGGCTGAGATCCTCCGTCACCTTTTCTTCCGACTTAACCCCGTATACGCTTCCCGAAGAGGCATAGATGAACTGACCAACCCCTTCTCGAACGGCTTCATCCGCCAGCCGCATCGTTGCCAGTGCACCGATTTCCCAGTTGATCTTCGCGTCGAGTTCTGCGCAGGGATCGTTAGCAATCGACGCCAAATGGATGATAGCGTCCATCCCTCGGAGAGGGACCTTGGCCACGTCTCGCACGTCCTGACGAAGCACCTGAAGCATCGGGTGTGGAATCAGATAGTTCCCGAACCACTGCGTGTCGACGACTGTCACTTTGTGACCTGCGTCTATCAACTTTGGTACGAGTACACTCCCTTTGTAGCCGCAACCACCCGTCACAAGTATTTTCATCTTCGAAACCTCTTCATATCATTACTCATCATACTCAGTACCAAAT
>CAZGRF010000702.1:0-2241 GCA_964527825.1 uncultured Pirellulales bacterium | reverse complement strand
GTAGGATTTTGGATCTATGACGTCGAAACAGGGAGGGTTGAAAGGGTTTTCTGGGGTCTCAACTTATTTGGGTGGGCTAGCTGGTCCGGACAGGATACAAGGTTGTTCGCCGTCGAGAGGAATCTCGGAGAGAGTTTCGAAATCTGGGTGGCAAATCTCGATCCGAACATGACAACCAGAGAATCGCTTGGACCGGGACTGACCATTGAAGAACACTGTCGAGAGATGGTTGATTCCTTAAAACTACGAATTGAGGCGGATTCGGAGGATGTGGCGAACTATCTCTTTCTCGCTTCATTCCAAATTTGCCTGCAAGAGTATGACAAAGCTACAACTAACATAGAGCAATTCATCCGGGCCGCCAAGAGCAATAGCTCCATCGGGGGCGCATGGTTTGTCCCGCACATCATGGACTACCTTGCCGCATGGGGTATCCGGAAATACACGGCCGGGGCATACGACCAAAGCCTTGCCACATTGACGCTTGTGGATAGGTTCCGCACGAGCATCACCCAAGCCAACCTGGCGGAAGTGGCGACTATAGCGATGTCTCTTCACCAACTCGCTCGAGAAGAGGAAGCCGAGTCAGCTCTTGAACGACTGCGTGGCATGTTAGAGAAAACCAAGAATGACGAATCCCTTACGTGGCTCTGCAGAGCAGAGAGAGTTTTTGTTGGCGACAGCGACCGTGTAAGGCAGGCATGGGAACTAATTGAGTTCGGGAAACTGGACGATGCATGGCGACTTATCGAAAGGCTCCGTTCATCTCAGATTCAGGATAGTGATGGGGATCTTGAAAAACTTGCAAGAGTCACCAGCATTTTGGCTGAGGCATACTACCAACGTGGCAGAGACGCCGAGGACGGCAGCAGGTACAGCCAAGCGATCGGTGACTATGAAGCGGCTGTGCGTGTCGATCCAAGCTATGCGCTTGCTCTTATTGATCTAGCCTGGTTGCGCGCCTCATGCCCGGATTCCGAATTCCGAGATGAGGCGATGGCAGTTGAGAACGCTACGAGGGCCTGCGAATCGACAGGCTGGACAGGCCATCGCTATGTCGCCACGCTTGCGGCCGTCTGTGCCAAGATCAATGATTTTGACAACGCCGTCAAATGGCAAGAGAAAGCGAGCGACCTGCTGACCGAAGAAGACAGAGCCGCTTGGCAGACCATCCATGAATCACGGCTGAGACTGTATCAGTCGGGGAGGTCCTATCAGGGAGGCAATCCATGGAGCCCTTCAATGGGGGGAGTAGTTGCCTATTGGGATTTTGAGCAGCTTAATGGGAAGGTGGTCAGAGACGTATCCGGCAACGACTTGGATGGCAGACTAGTAGGTGACGCGACGACAACTGATGATCCGGATAGAGGAGGCCGAGTCCTATGCCTAGACGGAGATGGTGACTGGGTCGACTTCGGAAAGAACCAGAAGTTTGACATCACATCTGAGATCACCATCAGTTGCTGGGTCAAGGTCCACAGATTCGACAAGGATTTCCAGACGATCATAAGCAAAGGTGACAGTGCCTGGAGGCTTTCTCGCGAAAGGGGCGGTGACGGACTTCAGTTTGGGGGCTCGGGGCTTTCCGTACCCGGCAGTGACTGGGGCTCGCTCTATGGGCGGGTGCCCGTGAATGACGGCCGGTGGCATCACGTCGTAGGAGTGTTCGGTGCATCGCGGGTGCGGTTATACATTGATGGGTCGCTGGATGTTGAAAACGCGGCCTCGGGCGGGCTATTGACGAACGAGTGGCGGGTGTTGATTGGGGCAAATGATGAGAAGACAGCGCGAGGCCTTCCCGGCCGCTCGTTCAACGGGCTGATCGATGACGTGCAGATATACGACTATGCCTTGACCGAGGCGGAGATCAAAGGCTTGTATGAAGGAAGAGAGCCTACCACCGAGAAGAAGTAAAATAATATCAATAGGTCATTCTCTTTCGAAGTGGCTTGAGGTGTCCTGAGTAATGATACCAGGGAGATCATGAATATGACGACTAAGAAAAATCCAGAAGATATTTTCAACAAAGCTGTCGAAATATCCGATCAGGCCAAACGAGCAGAATATCTGGATAAAGCTTGTGCCGGGAACGAGAAGCTCCGGGCCGAGGTGGAATTTCTGCTGGAGTCTCATCAGCAGGCGGGTGATTTTCTTGAAAGCCCTGCTATTGATCCTGATATTACTCTCGATGAATCCACCCTCACCTAAGGCCCTGAAACAGACATAGGACGATACAACTTA
>CAZGRF010000701.1:0-2244 GCA_964527825.1 uncultured Pirellulales bacterium | reverse complement strand
TCGATGTCCTGGTCGGTGTGGGCCAGGGACACGAACATGGCCTCGTAGGCGCTGGGAGCGAGGTAGACGTCGCGGTCGAGCATGGCGGCAAAGAAGCGTTTGAAAGCGGCGATGTCGGTGGTCTGCACGTCGGCGAAGTTGCGAACCGGCCGGTCCGTGAAGAAGCCACTCATGATCGAGCCGACCCGATTGAACGTCACGCGGGCGCCGGCGTCGGTTGCCGCTCGTGACAAGCCGGCCTCCAGGCGCGAGGCGGAAGTCTCGAGTTGATCGTAGCAGCCCGGCCGGCTGAGCAATTCGAGCGTGGCGTTGGCGGCGGCAGTGGCAATCGGATTGCCACTGAGGGTCCCGGCCTGGTAGACCCGCCCGCCCGGGGCGAGCAAATCCATGATCTCGGCCTTGCCGCCGAAGGCAGCCAAAGGCAGTCCCCCGCCAATGATCTTGCCCAGGCAGGTCAGGTCGGCTTGCACGCCATAGCGCTCCTGGGCACCGCCGAAGGCGACACGGAAGCCGGAGATCACTTCGTCGAAGATCAGGACGGTGCCGTTGCGGTCACACGTCTGGCGCAGAGATTCGAGATAACCGTCGGCCGGCGGGACGACACCCATGTTGGCGGCGACCGGCTCGACCAGCACGGCCGCGATCTGGCTCGGGTGAGCCCCGAAGGCAGCAGCGACGGCTGCCGGGTCGTTGTACGGGACGACCACGGTCAGTGCAGCCAGCGCAGCGGGGACGCCGGGGCACGAGGCGGTCCCATGCTCGGCCACGCCGGAGCCGGCGGCCACGAGCAGCGAGTCGCTGTGGCCGTGGTAGCAGCCGGCCATCTTGACGATGAGGTCCCGGCCGGTGGAGGCGCGGGCCAGCCGGATCGCGGTCATCACCGCTTCCGTCCCGCTGCTGACCATCCGCAGCTTCTCGATGGATCTGAACGCCCCGATGATCCGCTCGGCCAGCTCGGTCTCGGCCTCGGTCGGGGCCCCGAACGAGGTACCCTTGTCCACGGCATGGTGAATGGCCTCGATCACAGCCGGGTGGGCATGGCCCAGGATCATCGGGCCCCAGGAGCCGACGTAGTCGATGTACTCATTGCCGTCGATATCGCGCACGCGGCTGCCCTGGGCGGCCGCGATGAACAGCGGTCCCATGTCCACGCCGCCGTAAGCGCGCACGGGCGAGTTGACCCCGCCCGGCAGGAAGCGACACGCCTGAGTGAACGCCCGCCTTGATTTCAAATGTCCGGCGTTCGTCTCTGTCATGGAGACGCATGATACGCCGGCCTCCAAACGCGTCAAATGCTAAATCCGAGCACAGACATGGCCGGACGCACCGCAGAGAGCGGTACCGGCTCTTTGCTCTTGCAGGATGCATCCAGACTTCCTACAATCACGTGGTGCGTTTTTGGCTCTTTTGGGGTAAACCAACTCGGCGCGGCGCCGAGTGACCCGTGGCACGAGGGAAATCCCGTGTTTGAATCACTATCGGAGAAACTCAGTTCGGTCTTCAGGTCGCTGTCCGGTCGCGGCAGGATTACCGAGGCGAACATCGGCGACGCCATGCACGACGTCCGCAAGGCGCTGCTGGAGGCCGACGTAAGCTACAACGTCGTCAAGCAGTTCTGTAAGGACGTCCGCGAAGCCGCTCTGGGGGCCGAGGTTATCAAGAGCCTCCATCCCGGGCAGGTCATGATCAAGATCGTCAACGACGAGTTGACACAACTGATGGGCCCGGTGGATACGCGGATCTACTTCGTCTCGCCCGGCCCGACGATCATCCTGCTGGCCGGCCTGCAGGGCGGTGGCAAGACGACGACCGCGGCCAAGCTGGGCAAGTACCTGGTCTCGAAAGGCAAGCGTCCGCTCATGGTGGCCGACGACCTTCAGCGTCCGGCCGCTATCGAGCAGCTCAAGGTGCTTGGGCAGCAGACGGAGATCGATGTCTACAGCGAGGAGATCAAGGACGCCGTCCGAGTGGCCCGGAACGCCGTCAAGCACGCCAAGGCTAACGGCCACGACGTGGTCGTGATCGATACTGCCGGCCGGCTTCACATCGACGAAGAGATGATGACGGAGGTGGCCAACGTCGCCAAGGCGGTCACGCCGCACCAGATCTACCTCGTCTGCGACGCCATGACCGGCCAGGACGCCGTCAACAGCGCCAAGGAGTTCAACGAACGCCTGGAGCTGGACGGCGTGATCCTGACGAAGTTCGACTCCGACGCCCGCGGCGGGGCGGCGCTGTCGGTCA
>CAZGRF010000700.1:0-2248 GCA_964527825.1 uncultured Pirellulales bacterium | reverse complement strand
TATCATCAAAGCGCCACGCTGATCGAGCGTGAACGATACCTCGAAGCGGCAACCAAAGCCTATCAGACCATCGCCCTGATCGAAGTGGTGCATTATGACAAGCCGTGGGCGCTGGCCGTCCAGCGGCAGTGCTCCTTCCTGGTTGCGGAGGCCTTGACCCGCAGCGTTCTGTCTTTGCGTGACGCGGACACAGACCTGCCGACCCAACTCTGGAGCCAACATCCTGATGTCGATCCGTTTGTCAACCTCGACGAGCCTCAGTTGAAGATCTTTCTGGCGTCGGGCGCGGAAAAGCTCGAGCAGGCGCTGCTGAGTCCACAGATTGACGCTGCCGCCGAAGAAGGCCGGTGGTCAGTGATCTGCAACGGCGCTCCAATCGAGGAGCTACTGTCGCGTTTTGCGGCAAACACCAGGCTCAATCTGCGCTGGGTCGACAACGGCCAGGCAGCCCTCGATGAAGAGACGGTACGAAAGCGGCCGGTATACCTTTACCTGCCATCCGCCACGGCACAACAGGTGATGGCGGTCGCTGCCGGCAGTGTTGGCTTGCTCGCCCAAATGGACGACGCCGGGAACGTTGAAATCGTGGATCCCTCTTTCTATACGTCACTGTCCGACCACATCAGTCTACTCACCAATGAATCCATCTCGCTTTGGCAGCGATTCCTTCTTACGGCCGCCGATGATAAGCGCGTCCCCAACGGGCATTTTGCCTTGGGCTTGCTTCATGCCGTGCGCGATCGGCCTGACGACGCCATAGCGGAGTACAAACTGGTCGCGAACCGTTTCTCCCAAGACCCTCTGGCACCCCACGCCTTGCTTCATTCGGGCCGGCTGAAGGCGATGCTGCGCGACTACGTGGGCGCCAAAGAGGACTTGAAGCAGCTTGTCGAAATCTATCCCGACTCTGAGCTATCTGACCGGGCCTGCCTGTACCTGGCCGACACCACGATGAAGGCGGGATTGTATGAGGAGGCAAGCGGTCTGTACCGGAAAGTGCACGACCTCGGGCTGTCCACGGCATCTCAAACGGAGTCGGCTTTCGGAGCGGGGCGTTGCTTCTATGAGACCAAGGATTACGAACAAGCCGCCAAATGGCTCAGCCGATACGTCAATCTCGCACGGGATCAGAACCGTCGCGAATTTCACACGGCTTGCCTGCTCCTGGGAAGAACCTATCTCGCTCTGAAGAAACCCGAGCAGGCTCATGCCGCACTGAGGCTGGCGTTAAAGGGCGAACTCTCGCAACAACAGCACGTGGAAACGGCAGTCATGCTGGTTAAGACATACATGCAGCAACGCCTCTTCATCGAAGGGCTCAACATCCTGGAAGGCACCCAGGCGTGGCAGTTGTCTCAGCAGGAAATGATCGAATTACTGTTGCTTCGCGCGGGCATTTTGCGGTCGATGGGCTTGACGGACAAAGCGATTACCGCACTGGGAGAGAAGAGCCAGTTCCTACCCAACCCCGAGCTAAAAGGCAAGGTCGCTCTGGAACTGGCAGTTTGCTACAGCGACATTGGCCAGTTTGAAGATGCACGCAAGACGCTCAGCGAAGCATTCGCACTGGTCGAGCCGGGCCCGCTGGCCCAGCAGATTGGCTGTGAGCTGGCGAGAGTCTGTCTCCGCGTGAACCAAACGGGCCAAGCCATTTCGGTCTGCTCCCAGTTGCTGGGCTACACCAGCGGAACAGCCGAAAGGGAGCAGATTGCTACCCTGCTCTCGCAGGCCTACCGCAAACAGAGGGAATATGACAGTGCTGTCTCCGTGCTGCTCGACGGCCCGACGAGCAACTTAACACCGGTGGAATCGCTCCGGACACCTAAAGTCGGAAAACAGAAATGACACGTACCACCCGTGAAAACATGAAGCCGACCAAGACAGGACCATACAGGTCACCGTCGGATGTCTGCCACACGCCACGGCGAAGTCGTAAGCCCACACAACACGTGTGCACGCGGCCATCTCGTACATGTGGGTCTATCGTACTGGCTGGTTGTTTCGTCGCAGCTATGTCGTCCCTCAGCCTGGCGGACCAGACAGATCCCAACGGTATCAAGGCGCGGCGTGCCCCACAGAGTTCCGCCACCGGCACGATCGGCAGTCGGATCGCTGAGGCGGCGGCAACAGCGCCTGAACGCTCGCCTGGAAGTGCTCCCCTGCCACACAACGACCGCGTGAGCCAGGCGCCGAACCAACCCCGCCACACGCCGGGCAGGTTTCCGTCAAGCGCTGGTCTGACACAGCG